>JAITBC010000070.1 GCA_031283785.1 Tannerella sp.
GATCTGGAACGAAGCGTCCGGGTCAAGATGGCATATCTCCAATTCCGGATTCAGGACTTCAAATCCGCCGGTCAGTTGTTTGCCGATATCTCCTGCTTTGAAAACCTCCTTATCTGAAACGGAAATCGAAACTCTTTCTTCATCGACATCATCCCCTTCGTATTTAAAGCGCACCTGTTTCAAATTAAGGATAATATTCGTAACGTCTTCGAGAACATTAGGTATTGTACCGAACTCATGTTCGACGCCCTCTATTTTTATCGACGAAATGGCATATCCTTCCAAGGATGACAATAAAATACGGCGCAAAGCATTACCTATCGTAATACCATAGCCGGGCTCTAACGGACGAAATTCAAATTTCCCGAAGAATGCGTCCGCTTCTAACATTAATACCTTATCGGGTTTCTGGAATGCTAATATCGCCATAATCTGTCATTTAGAATACAATTCTACAATCAATTGTTCTTTGATATTTTCCGGTATATCCGCTCTTTCCGGGAGATGTAGAAGTTTACCGTTCATAGACGAATGATCCCACTCAATCCACGGGTATTTACTGTGATTAAAGCCTGAGAGCGCTTTTGCTATCACTTCGAAAGATTTTGACCGTTCCCGTACGCCGACGATCTGTCCCTGTTTTATAGAATAAGAAGGGATGTTAACCACGTGTCCGTCGACCGTAATATGACGGTGTGAAACGAGCTGACGGGCTGCATCGCGTGTTGGCGCCAGGCCAAGACGAAATACAATGTTATCCAAACGGCTTTCCAGCAATTGCAACAACACCTCTCCTGTGATGCCTTTCGAGCGTGAGGCTTTTTCAAAGAGGTTTCTGAATTGTTTTTCCAACACGCCATACGTGTATTTCGCTTTCTGTTTTTCGCGTAACTGCGTACCATACTCGGATGTTTTCCGGCGACGGTTGATACCGTGTTGCCCCGGCGGATAATTTTTCTTCGACAATACTTTATCCGCGCCGTATATAGCTTCGCCAAATTTACGAGCAATCTTTGTTTTTGGACCTATATATCTTGCCATTTTGTCTGTGTTTTAAAATTTACTGAATATAAACCTCGAATCGTGCAGCCGCGATTGCGAGAGGACGAATAATGCAATCTATTCACACTTCAAGATTTATGTTTATAATTAATTATACTCTTCTTCTTTTCGGCGGACGGCAACCATTATGCGGTAATGGCGTCACGTCTACAATTTCCATAACTTCAATTCCTGCACCATGAATCGTACGAACAGCGGATTCGCGTCCGTTACCCGGTCCTTTGATATAAACCTTCACCTTGCGAAGCCCGAGGTCGAAGGCCACTTTCGCACAATCCTGAGCTGCCATCTGGGCGGCATAGGGAGTATTTTTCTTCGAACTGCGGAACCCCATTTTTCCGGCTGATGACCAACTTATCACTTGCCCGTCACTATTTGTGAGAGAGATGATGATATTATTGAATGACGAATGTATATGAGCTTCGCCATACGCATCTACTTTGATTTTTCTTTTTTTCGCTGCGACTGTTTTCTTTGCCATAACTCAATTATTATTTAGTAGCTTTTTTCTTGTTTGCAACAGTTTTCTTCTTCCCACGACGTGTTCGCGCGTTATTTTTCGTACTCTGACCTCTTACGGGAAGTCCGATACGATGACGCACGCCACGGTAACATCCGATATCCATCAGGCGTTTGATATTCAGTTGCACTTCCGAGCGGAGATCGCCTTCGACTTTGTACTCCGTACCGATAACTTCACGAATTTTAGCTGCCTGGTCATCCGTCCAGTCCCTCACTTTGATATCTTTATCGATACCAGCTTTCTTTAAAATCGTATTTGACGCACTACGTCCTATACCATAAATATAGGTTAAGGCAATTTCTCCCCTCTTATCCTGCGGCAAATCTACTCCGACTATTCTTATCGCCATAGTATATTTAATTGATATTATTTATAAATTCCGATAAACACTTAACCCTGACGTTCCTTAAACTTCGGGGTTTTCTTATTAATCACATATAAACGTCCTTTTCTCCTGACAATCTTACAATCAGGAGTACGTTTCTTCAACGATGCTCTTACTTTCATATCACTTATATTTTTTATTATTTCCTTTATTTATATCTGAACGCTATCCGACCTTTCGTAAGATCATAGGGAGACATCTCGACTCGCACTTTATCTCCGGGAAGAATCTTAATGTAATGCATCCGCATTTTCCCGGATATATGCGCTGTTATCTCATGCCCATTTTCCAACTCGACACGAAACATTGCATTCGACAATGCTTCGACGATTAATCCGTCTTGTTCTATTGCAGCCTGTTTAGCCATATATTAATTTAAAATTCCTTTCCTACAATTTGCTCCAAATAATCAAACGATGATAATATCTGCGGACCTTCAGGACGTATTGCAATGCAATGTTCAAAATGGGCGGAACATTTACGGTCTCTCGTACTAACAGTCCAACCGTCACGTTCAAAAACCACATTTTTACTGCCCTGATTAATCATCGGCTCAATACAGATACACATTCCGCTTCGGAGTAGCGGACCGCATCCTCGCCGGCCATAATTAGGCACTTCCGGCGCTTCATGCATCTTACGTCCGCAACCATGCCCGACAAGTTCCCTCACGACAGAATAGTTGCGTGTCTCGCAATAGTTCTGCACCGCATGGCCGACATCCCCTACCCTGTTACCTGCAATGGCCTGTTCTATACCTTTATAAAGCGATTCTTTAGTTGTACGTAACAACTTTTTAACTTCCTCCGAAACTTCGCCTACACAAAACGTGTAAGCCGAATCGCCGACAAAACCGTTAAGTATGGTCCCGCAATCTATCGAAATTATATCGCCGTCCTTCAGAATAACCTTATCCGACGGTATGCCGTGAACAATCTGTTCGTTTACCGATGCGCAAATAGAATTGGGGAAACCTCCATATCCAAGAAACGCCGGCATTGCGCCATGGTCGCGAATAAACGTTTCGGCAATTGTATCCAGTTGAAGAGTGGAAATCCCGGGGGCAATATACTTTGCCAGTTCACCAAGCGTTTTTCCCACAAGCTGATTTGCTTCAAGCATCAACTCTATCTCTTCATCTGTTTTCAGATATATCATAATTTATCAATATGCAGCAACTGCACCTGAACGTCCTTTTATTCTTCCGGATTTCAACAATCCATCATAATGACGCATTAGCAAATGGCTCTCCACTTGCTGAAGAGTATCCAGTATCACACCGACAAGGATAAGCAATGATGTTCCGCCGAAAAACTGCGAAAACCCCATACTTATACCGCCTAATTGTGCAAATGCCGGCAGAATGGCGACAATTGCAAGAAAAAAAGCTCCCGGCAATGTAATCCTGTCCATGATACGATCTATAAAATCTTTCGTAGCTTTTCCCGGTTTAACGCCCGGTATAAATCCGTTATTTCTTTTCAGATCGTCAGCCATTTGGGTCGGATTAATTGTAATTGCCGTATAGAAATATGTAAATGCAATAATCAGTACGGCAAACACAAAATTATACCAAAACCCCGTATTATTCATAAAGGCCTGAATGAATGAACCGGTTTCACCGCCGTTAAACATACCTATTACCGTAATGGGAATAAACATTATCGCCTGCGCAAAGATAATCGGCATCACATTCGCCGCATTCACTTTCAGCGGGATATATTGACGTGCTCCGCCATATTGTTTATTACCGACAATACGTTTTGCATATTGAACGGGCACTTTACGCGTACCCTGAACCAGCATAATAGCGCCTGCTATAACAAACAGGAGAAACAACATTTCGAGGAGGAACATTACCAGACCTCCGGCCTGCTCATTCATACGCGAGGTAAACTCTTCGACAATCGAAC
>JAITBC010000159.1 GCA_031283785.1 Tannerella sp.
CTCGTATGCCGTCCGGGTCGTTGTCGGAAGGCGGATAAACCGGCCATTCGACAGCGTGAAGCCATTCGAAGCCGAACACGGAGAGATGCCTGAACACGGAGAGCTGCCAGAACATGGAGAGCTGCCAGAACATGGAGAGCTGCCAGACCCCGGAGAGCTGCCTGAACACGGAATGCCGGATGAAGCATGGCAGATTAATAGCGAACTGCTTGGGCATGTGTGGCTTGCCGGCAAACGTCATAAAGGCATGTTATATATCGGTTCCCGTCCTACCGTTCATGATCATGGTGATGTGAGTATCGAAGTAAATATTTTTGATTTTTCGGAAGATATATATGATGAAGCTATTACTGTTGAGTTTGTTGAATTTATCCGGGGAGATATGAAGTTCGGTTCGCTGGATGAACTGAAGATGCAGATGTTGTTTGACAGGCGTAAAGCAGATGAAATCCTGGAAAAGCAAAAGTCCGGAACGGAAGATTGCTTTTCCAGGATAGCCTCAAATGAATGTAAGAACGACGGATAGCTTTTAATGGATGTGATTTTGAATGTTGAATGATAATTTTAATAAAGTGGAACATTTTTACGATGCAATTGATTTACTGAAGGGAATGATTTCGATTTCTTCGTTTAGCCGCGAGGAAAAACAGGTTGCGGATTTTTTGCAGGCTTACTGGACGCGTGCAGGCAGGACTGTTAACCGTCAAGGGAATAACCTGTGGTTGACAGCCGGGTGTGATACGTCGAAACCTGTGTTGTTGCTTAATTCCCATATAGATACGGTGCGTCCGGTTGGTGGCTGGACGAAAGACGCCTTCACTCCGTATGAGCCGGAGAATGATATCTTATACGGATTAGGCAGTAATGATGCGGGAGCTTCCGTTGTTTCCATGTATGAAGCGTTTACCATTTTATCGCTAAGGGAGCAGCCTTATAATCTTATATTTTTAGCTTCGGCGGAAGAAGAAATATCCGGTAAAAACGGCGTGGAAAGCGTCCTGCCGTTACTTCCCGTCATTTCATTTGCCGTTGTCGGCGAACCTACAGGTATGCAGCCTGCTGTTGCAGAGCGAGGACTGATGGTGCTTGACTGTACCGTTACGGGGAAGGCCGGACATGCGGCGCGAAATGAAGGTATCAATGCAATATCTCTTGCCATTGGTGATATTGAATGGTTTAACCGTTTCCGATTTCCCGGCGAGAGTGAGCTGTTAGGCCCGGTGAAGATGAGCGTTACGCAGATACAGGCCGGAACGCAGCATAATGTGATACCTGACCGTTGTACGTTTGTCGTAGATATACGAAGCAACGAGTTTTATTCCAACGAGGAGTTGTTACGGCAGATAAAAGGGTATGTCAGGTGTGAGGCGACGCCTCGCAGCACGCGCCTGAACTCATCACGCACGGATATGAATCATCCGTTTGTAAGGCGTGCCGTTATGATGGGCAAACATCCGTTCGGCTCTCCTGCTTTGAGCGATCAGGCGCTCATGCCGTTTGCATCGGTAAAGACAGGCCCGGGAGATTCGTCCCGTTCGCACAGCGCCGATGAATACGTCCGTCCGTCCGAGGTGCGTGAAGCGATAGACGCCTATGTCATGTTGCTGGATGGTCTGGAAATAACACGTTAACACGGTTACATGGAGTGTTCAAAGATATTATAAATACCATAAGCGCACGTTATCTTGCAGCGTTTCTGAATTTATTGCTGATATTTGTCAACAGTAAAGTTTTGGGACGTGAAGGAATGGGTGTGATTAGCGTTATTTATGTATCGGCTAATCTTGCCGTTATTTTCAACAGTATTCTTTGCGGTAATACGATTGTTTATTTTATGAACAGATATAATCTGCGGCATGTATTTTTTCCGGCTTATGTGTGGGCACTTGCAGGTTCTGCCGTCGCTTGCTGTGTGATGTATCTTTTTGATATGTTGCCGGAAGGGTATGGATTTGCCGTATTTGTTCTGGCGGTGCTTATGTCGCTTGTCGGCGCAAACACATTGATGTTGCTTGGTAAGGATAATGTGAAAGGATTCAACATGGTGTTCGTCCTGCACGGGATATTCATGTTTGTCGTCCTGCTTTTCGTTTATTATATTGCCGGTTGTAAGAGCGTTAACGGTTATGTTGCCGGACTGTTTACGGCATATGTCACGGCATATGCATACAGTTTTATCTTGTTATTGCCTCATTTGCCGCGAAGGAAAAATGCTCCGGTCAATGTCCCGTTGCGGAAAATCCTGAAAGAGATGTTTGTATACGGCATGTGGAGCGGGGCTGACAATCTTGCCGAAGGTCTTGCCGTCCGTCTTAACTATTTCCTTGTCAGAAGCGCCGGCGGATACGGGAATGTAGGTTTGCTGGATTCCGGCACGAAAATATCGGAGAGCGTGTGGCATATAAGTAATAGCGTTAGCTATATGGAATATAACAGCGTTTCGAAGACTGCAGACCGGAAAGAACAAAAACGTGTGACCCTGCAATTGTTTAAGTTCACATATTGTGCGCTTGCCGTGGTTATGGCCGTCATCATCTGCATACCGGAACGGATTTATACCGAATATCTTCTGACACCGGAATTTGCCGGCATACGTAAAGTCGTTATAGCCTTGTCGGCCGGCATCGTCACTTTGGGAAGCAATCGCATATTAAGTCATTATTTTATAGGAAGCGGGAATATTAAATACAGTACATTCGCCTCCGTATGCGGATTCATCATCCTGCTTGCAGCAGGCGTTATCCTGATTCCCGCGCATGGCGTTTTCGGAGCCGCCCTTACGTCGAGTATCGCATATGCGGGAATGTTGTTGTTTTCGTTGATTGTGTTTATGAAACAGACGGGAACCTCCGTAAGGGAACTTTTGCCATCGAACGAAGATATGGCGGAATTGCGCGGGAAGATCAGCGGCATGATTCGCCGGAAACAAAATTAAATATGAGAATTGTACGGTTTACAGGAGGCGCATGCAATGAGAAAATCCGTTTTACCGCTTTATCCAGGCTGAGGGATTGAGTTTCGCACGCTCTTTCCATATCTGGAAGTGGAGTATGGTTTCATTTCCTTTTTCCGTATCGGTGAAGATTTTACCCAAGGGCTGAAGTGTTTCGACAACGTCGCCTGCTCTCACATAAACCTGACTCAGGTTGCTGTATACGGATAAGTAATTTCCATGACGGACGATTACGTTATTGTTATATCCGGGCATGACAAAAACGCGCGTGACGACGCCTTTGAATATGGCGCAGGCTTCGGCGCCGGAAGTTGTCTGCAAGTCTATCCCGTTGTTGTTGGTGCGTACGTGCGACAGTTCTTGATGTTGATGCTCGCCGAATATTGATATAACCGTAAAATTCCCATTCAGGGGATATGGTAATTTGCCTTTGTTGCCGGCAAAATCTTTTGCCAGGTGAAGTTCTGTTTCCGTCATCCTGTAGTTTGCTGCCGGCGCTGTCTTTCCGTGTGCGTGTGCGGCGGATTCCGATACTGTCCCGTGTGCGGCGGATTTTCCCCCCGTCGATGCGGCAGGTTTTGCCGTCTCCGGCGCAGCGGATTCCGGCACTGTCCCGGATGTAGCGGCGGAACTGTTTTTTCCCGAGTTCAGGATATCTTCGGCAATCAGCGCTTCAATCTCCTTATTTAAATTGTCGGCTTCTTTTTTCTTTTGTTGCAGTTGTGTCTGCAGTTCTTTTCGTTTTTTGTTCAGTTCTCTGACTTCTTCTTGTTGCAGTTGTTCTTCCAGTTCTAATTTTTTATTTTCCTCTTCGCGTTGTGTCAGCAGTATCTGTTTGTCATTTCGTGTTTTTTCGAGTTCGGCCTTGCGGTCGGCAATCTCATTTTGTTTATTTATAATACGTTCGGCTTCTTTTTTCTGCCAGTCGGAATATTCGCGAAGGTAACGCATGCGTCTGAATGATTGAGCGATGTCCTTGGCCGACAGAATCAGCAGCATTTTATATTGTGCTGTACGTTGTTCCTGTTGCCGGTTCAGCATTGATTTGGCATAATTTTCTTTGGTTCCGGCAAGATCTTTATTTAAGATATCGATATTGTCGTTCATTGACTGTATTTTTGCCTCTATTGCCGCTATCTCCTGCTCCAGGAGTGTCAGTATTCTTTTTCGTGAAAGAAGTTGTTGGGATAACAGATTCAATCTGTTGAGCGAATTTTTTGCGTTTGCGCTCGTTTCGTTGAGTAAGCGGGATGTCAGTTCAATATCATCAAGCGTCTTTTTTCTTTGGCTTTCCAGTTCCTGTACGGAGTATAACCCGGCGGCAGGAATCTGTATTCCAGGTGTTTTTCTGTTGGTTGTTGTCCCGGAGGCGGTTGTTTTTTTAGGCGTCTTACCGTTTCCGGTCATACTCCTGTCGCCGTTTTTTTTGTTTGCCTGGGCAAACGATGGAGTCGACGCAGTACAGCAACAGGCAAGTACGATGACGATGTAGAGGCGTTTCATTGTTTGTCGAGCAATTTGATTATTTGTGAGAACGGCACCTGCTTATATCCCGAAGGAATACTGAAATCCGTGTTTAGCGGACTGTTTATTTCCGGAGTGGAAAATGTTAGCGTGACGAGGCTCTGTGTCCGGTCATCGGCAGTTAACCGCGCTTCCATTCTGAAAGGGAATCGTTGTTTGCCGACGTTCTGAAAATCATCGTAATCCCATATAAGCGAATTGTTCCCGGACCTGTCGAGAATGGACGTGGACAGCAGTTTTTCATCTCCGTCGGCCGTAAAAATGTACATCATGCCGCTTTCATCTTTTATTTTCAGTATGGCCGAATCTTTATTTTTACTCATGCGGAAACGTCGTAACCGGCCGGGCGAAATCCCGCTTTCACCGGGTATAAATATGTTATTGGCGAATAGTGACTGTAAATTATGGAAGTTAAAATCGAAAGCGGATTTGCCTTTGATTTTCTCATAGCTTTCGGTGATGAAACATTTGTTCATGCGGTCGAGAATTTTGACGCTGTCGTTCGTCACTTCGATGCGGAACGCTTCGATTCCTAAAAGCGGCTGTATGGATAATTGGAGCCTGTCGTCGCAGATCATCTTTAATTGCGCCCTCACGCTGATTTCTTTTCCGGGACTGTTAAGTTCGAGTTTCAGGCGGGCTGAGAGCGTATGGAACCGGAATGAACGGTCAAGCAGGGAAGCAAAAAATATTTCTTCGGACTTCATGATTTCAGCGCCGGAACCGACGACGCCTGTTGTGGATTTGCAGGCGGTAAGCAAACAGCATGAAATCAGTATGCCGCCGCATAAGGTCTTGTAAAACACTGTTTGCCAAATGTCACTTTTTGGTTTCATCCGTCTTTTCATCCGTATTATTAAAAAGTTCGTCTTCTGTTTCTTCAAAATATGTTTTCTCGGCAATTTTCCTGTTTAACGTTGTGTTGTTTTTGCCGGCCTCTTTTGCTTTTACCCACAGTTCGACAGCTTTTTCCTTTTCGCCCGACATATACAGTATATCACCGTAATGATCTATTAATTCCGCATTTGTCCGGTCTTTGGATAAGGCCTGTTCGATATACATTTTTGCCAGCGGATAATTGCCCTGCACGAAAAATATCCATGCATAAGTATCTATATACGTTGCATTTTCGGGATTCATCTTTATACATAATGCACTCATTCGCTCCGCTTTTGTCAGATCTCTTTTCAGAAGAGACAGATAATAGGCATAATTGTTTAATACGACGGAGTTTTTGTCGTTATATTTTAATGCTTCTTCATACGCTTCGAATGCTTTATTTAAGTCGTTAATACGGAAATAAGTATCGCCGATTTGTCCGTAAAATTCAGACGTAAGGGCGGTGTTTTCTTTCGGGATGAGCGGGATGGCATCCTGATAGGTTTCGATTGCCAGCTGATATTTTTGTTGCTGAAAATATGCAACGCCGAGGTAAAGCCTGAACTCCATAGCTTCCGGGAATATCTCACGGCATTTGTTGCATATACGTATCATTTCATCCGTATCTTCCATCCGGAACGATAATTGCAGCAGTTGTTGCCATGCAATGATATTCTCAGGGTCGCTTTCCGAGACTAACTGGTATTGGAAACGAGCTTCGTCGAATTTGTTTTGCGATACCAGAAATTCACCGTATGCCAGTTTTAATTTCGACTCGTCGGGATGTTGCTCCATAAGGGTCAGAAACAGAGCATTTGCATTGTCGGGATCCTGTATGCCGTGTTGCCGTACGATGTAACGCGCCAGGATGTTCATTTTGGTGTTGACATCGAGCCTTTCGTTTATTAACGCCTCGTTTATCTGTTGCCTGGCCACATCTTTTTGTCCGGTCTTTTCATAATAATTGGCCATTGAAACAGGAAGGTAAGGCGATTCGGGGTCCGTTTTATGCGCCCGGTTATAATATTGCAAAGCCTTTACCGTATCATTACGTTGCAGGTACAAATCTCCGATCATAACCGGATAGCGGGCTTCCGTCGGAAATTTGCCGGCAAGTTTGTGAAGCTCATTAAATGCGCTGTCGGGCTGTTCGATATTCATATACAGATGGAATTTTTCCATAGATAAGGCTTCGTGCATGCCGATACCGTTTTCCAGTGCGTTATATGTATCAATGGCTTTCCCTATTTCTCCCATACGCGAGTATGATTCGGCAAGGTAATAGTTGAGTTCCGGCTTTTCGGGTAAAACCCGTGTCAGTATTTCATATTCCTCTGCCGCTTCGCCGAACATTCCCATATTGAAAAGCAGTGTGGCCAGAGCGCTCCGGTATTCGTGGTTATGAGGCGCATATGTTATCGTCTTTTTTAAAAACGAGACGGCGTTGTCCGGTTGGTCAAGCCGTAAGTAGTAGGATGAAATCTCAAACATGGCGGCAGAGGACGTAGAGTCTATCTCCAGGCAATGGCGGAACATTTCGAAGGAAGCATCGAATGTTTCTGCATTTTTCAGTCTGATTCCTTCATAAAAGAAATAATCGAATTTACGTTCTTTCATGGGGTAGGGGATACCCGTGCCGCCGTCGTCGCGCCGGCCGTCTTCTCCCCATGCCGGGAGAGCGCTGACGCCGCCCGCAGACGTAAAGGGAATGCCGCCGCCGGCCACGCATAACAGCAGGCATAACGCGCCGCCCAATTTATGTATTCCTGTTTGTTTTATCATAATTATATTTTTGTGAATCAGTTTTTACCGGTGTGCCCAAATCCGCCCGCTCCGCGCTCCGTTTCTTCCAATGTTTCTTCCGACTGCCATTCGACTTGTTCATGCGATGTAATTACCATCTGGCAAATACGTTCGCCATCGTTTATCACAAACGGTTCGGATGACAGATTTATCAGTATAATACCGATTTCTCCACGGTAATCGGCATCAATAGTGCCGGGAGTATTCAGCAACGTAATGCCGTGTTTAATTGCGAGTCCGCTACGCGGGCGCATCTGCGCTTCGTATCCTTTCGGCAATGCGATAAATAACCCCGTAGGAATCAGTTTGCGTCCCAACGGTTTCAGTTCGACCGGCTCCGTGAGACTTGCCCGTATGTCCATACCTGCCGACAACGCTGTTGCATACTGTGGCAAAGGATGATGCGACCTGTTTATTATTTTGACTTTCATTTTTTATTTCGTTTTGTACCTGTTTTTTTGTCCACAAAAGTACATATTTTTTTTTCAATCGCCTAAAAAACGATTTTAGAACGACGACGGTTATATCTTTTTTGAGGTGATATTTATCTTTTTGATCCGTTATTCCGAAAAAAAAACATTATTTTTGTGACGACATAAAAAAAACGAAAGGCGGCGGTGGTCGTGGTGTGCTGATAGCAAACCCGATCTATGATTATGTATTCAAGACAACCGCGTGGCACGCAAGTTTATATCCGCCATTATCGGCGAGGAAGTGGCAGGTCTGACCTTCGCCCCCCAGGAATATGTGCGCAAGTTGGAGAACGTTCCGGAAAAAAGTTGGAGTTTTTACCGTCTGGACTTCAATGCGCAAATAAGGATCGGCGAGACGCAGAAATCGGTGATGATAGAAGTACAGAAAGTATCGCTAACACCGACATCATGCGCTTCAGACGTTATCCGGGCGGTCAGTACCGGAAGCGCGAGAACAGCTACGTCGATTCGTCGAGCGTCGAACACCCGATGCAGATATACTGCATCTTTTTCATCGGCTCGGGCATCGGCGTTGAGGGTGTCCCTGTTATGACGGTCAATCCCTGTGCGTCTGACGCCGTGTCAGGTCAGGAGTTGAAGGGAATGCGCAACAAGTTTCCGGACAGCCTCCACTACCGCTCGTGGATAGTTCAGGTGCCGGAGCTTCAAGGCCGCTGCCGCAACGATCTGGACAAACCGGTGAGAAGTAAAGCACGGTAAGCATGTTTGGTATAATAAGCGATGCGAAGTAAACAGTATATAATGGATTCTCCGGCGTCCTTGACATGATAAGGATA
>JAITBC010000083.1 GCA_031283785.1 Tannerella sp.
TCTCCGCCAGGACGCCCACCCCCAGATATGGGAAACGGAACAAAAATCATAACTGAGTCCATCCTTCACAATACCGGGTATAAAACAGTTTCCACCGATATGACCGATCCGGTCATCATCCTTATAATGAATCAGTAACTCTTTACAAAACGGGAAAAATGACAGATCGGGCAAACAGTCATCCTCCAGAATAACCCCGTATTCTTCCTGTTCAAAAAACCAGGTGATGGCTTCCGAAACAGCAATTTTACAACCCAGATTCCTCTCCCGAAACAGCGTTTTCACTTCGCAATCCCAGTCAACGCTGCCAATAATCGCACGGGCTTCGGCACAGCGCTGTGCTTCGTCAGGCCGCCCTTCCCGTGCAGCGTCGGCCGCTACGTACAGTTTGGCAGGCTTTATCTGCCGGATACGCTCAAATACCTGTGCAGTCGTATCGGGACGGTTGAAAATCAAAAAAAGAATTGGAATATTATACATTTTATAAACAGCAATTGATTTGTTTTTATAATATATTATTGAACGGAGAATTGCAAAAATCAACCGGGTTGCTTCTCTTATCCCCAAAAGCCTTCCTCATTATCCGGATGAATAATATTAAACGTACTGTCCGGATTATGATTCAGGAATGACTTGGATATTTTATATCGGGCAAGAGGACTTCCATTTAAACTCAAACGCATGTATCGCTCCGTCGCCATCTTCGACATAGTCGATTTCTTTTTGTTCCAGGGTTCGCCAAAACCAGATGTTACGCTACAAGCCGTCATATTTCAGTTTCTTTTTCCTTTCGGAAACAAGGAAATTTTCCCATAATGCACCCGTATTCGTCCGGTTTTTGACGGCAGAAAAATTGGCAATTAAAGCATTACATATCCCGTTATCGTAAAAATAGAATTTCCTGCTGTTTTTTAGTTTGTTCCGAAGATTTTCCCGGAAAAAGTCTAAACGAAAGATAATTTAATACTGCTCCGGAAGCAGGATGTATTTTTCTATGGTTTTAGAATCCAGACTACATATTCAGGTTTTTTGATTTGTTCCCATATCAGGATATCCTTATAAAAAATAGCTTTCCCCTGACCTGTTTTTGGGGCGATTGTTTTTTCAAGAATTCTGTCAATCATTGCCGATATTTTCCTGCAAAAATCCAATATTCCCGGAATTAAATCTCCAAAAACAGATGCAACGATCGTATCTGGATGCTTGAAAATCAAAAAGAGAATCGGGATATCAAACATTTTACGAACAGCAACATCTGTGTGCTTTTTATTTTTTCGTTTCCGTTCCGTTCGTTGTTTCTTTTTCGGAACGTCCCCGGCGCTGCGCCACGACAAACTTGTAATGCTCAATCACGACATTCTGTGCCTTTACATAAGGCACAAATCCTTCGTCGCCGTTCAGCAGTATCCGCGCGTTAATCCGGGCGATAATGTCTTTATACGCGGCATCGACTACGGCACGGGCAGCCTTGACGTCGCCCGAATGTTTCGTACTTTTTTCGATATACCGTTCAAATTGCAGATCGGCATAAGCCTGATTGGCGTTTTCGAGACTTTTCAGGCGGTCGGTTGCGCCAATCCGGTCGACGTCTGCCGCAAGGGAATCGAGGTTGCGCACCAGACTGAATAATACGGTGGTTTCCTTTGACAACCCCAACAAAAGCGGAGTACCGAGTTCCCGCTCCGTGTTTCGGATGACGGCGATGATACGTTCCGCAGCTTCGCTTTTCCCCTCATCTTCGTCATTAAGGTACACCTTCACATACGATTTAAATGCCGAATAAGCGCGGTCGCGGAGTGTGTCAAGCCGTGTCGATTCGGCGGAAAGCGTACTGGTCGAAAAGACGTCGACAGTAAGCTTCAGTTCATCATAAGCAGCATGATACACCTTGGTTTGTTCCATCACTCCCAGTTTTGCAGGATCTGCCTTATCCAACTGCTCAAGCGATTCGTGATGAAAGTTCACATTCTCCCCGTTATGTAACTGGGGTAAATAAAAATCATTAATCTTTTCCATATTCAGACTGTATTAAATTAAAATATACTGACCGTACACGAATGTACGGTACATATTCTGTTCATCAAAAATAAATTTGCAAAATGCGATGTCCGGAAGCCAGACAATTGCGAAGGTATATACCTCTATGGCCTCGTCTTTCAGACCTTCCGGAGGTATCAACCGACATTTTGTCAGACGATGCCTTCCTTCCGGAAGCATTAATATATTAATGACGCAAAAAGCCATGCAAATGTCTGTATTAATCTTTTGATGTTTGCAAAATGCTGACGTTTTTATGCCAAAAATGAATTAATGTCAGATTTTGTACGCCATCTGCCGCCTTCAATTAAATTCATGGAATCGGATCAAAGTGCAATCTCGAATTCTCTTATTTCCATTGAAGGGCATCCTTTAATGCATTTATACTGCGCGCGGTATAGTTTTGTGCATTGCCCGTCAGCATAGAAAAGGGCATCCGCCCACACGCCTTCTTGCCCGTCAGTTAAAATTCAATGTCATCAAGTTAAGCGCTAAAAGGCTGTAGTAGAGCATCCCGTCAGGGATGCATCGCTCGGTAGATAAACCGATATAACCCTATATCGCATCCTGTTAAGGATGCATCCCTAACGGGATGCGGATAGAGACGTCGCAAAAATTCTACCGAGCGATGCATCCCTATCGGGATGCCGGAAACAAAATCTTAACTTGATGACATTGAGTTTTAACTGACGGATAAAAAGGAGGATATAAAGGCGGGTAAAAAGGCGCGTGGGCGGATACCCTTTTCTATGCTAACGGGCAATGCATAAAACTACACCACGCGCAGTATAAATAACCTCTGCCATATTTCAAATCCGGCTCCATATAGTTTCCTTCCGCCCATTCATTCCATGATTTCAAAAAAATCAATTTATGCTGACTTTCTTTTTTCTCAACCGTCTCCAGCGTAGCTTTTACATGCTTTAAAAATAACGAAGGAGTAGAATCAACTATAATATGGCCGGAACGTCCGGAACGTGGAGAATGGTCCCAGTTCGGAATAATTGTTGGATAACAGTATTCCAAAGAATCTTCCTCTCCCGTGAAACTTTTGAGCGCTCTTGCATAAGAAACAATACGCCCTTTTTTAAATAAAAGTCGCATCGCTTTCATGTAGCATCTTTCAATAAAAGAAAAGTCTTTTCTAAAAAAATGAAATAAACGAACAATGTTTACCCCATCAAAACCCATACGTATTAAAGAATCAGTATCATGTTCATCGTATGTATGCGCAATAAAATGTATCCCTT
>JAITBC010000272.1 GCA_031283785.1 Tannerella sp.
ATCTTTCATAACTATTGTAATTAATATTCTGTTGCAAATATACTAAGTTTTACGCGAATGTGATACTGCTATCCCGTTAGATTTTCTTAAATACGGACAAAGTCGCGAAGTTATTGTACAAACATGAGCGTTTCCCGTACAAAAAGTCATCACGTACGAATCCATTTAGCTTTGCAGGAGGACACCGGGCAGTGTTTTTTATTACTTAAGGATTCCCATGGTATCTCGCCGAGAAAAGCGCCGCACTTCGGACATACGTAATCTATTTTAAATTGATTGGCAAGATGCTGCAGTTGAGCAGGTATTTTTGCTGCCTGACGCGCCCCGAAATAAATGCCTGCCGTCGGCGCTAAAACGGCAAGGACAAGGCTAAATACGAAAACGCCTTTATTGGTATGCCCCATAAAACCAAGTATGACGCCGACGACGCCTATCACGGCAAAAGGCAGCGATTGAAACAGCCTTGTCTTAAACTGATTACTTGACTGTATATGTATTTTTTCCTTTATATAGTCATCATATACCTTTTTAAGCTGTGCAAATTCATTGCTATAATCATTATCCCTTTTCAGGATATCGTTTATTGTCAATATATAATTTGTACCGAAAGCGACCCTGTCGACTGCCGATACATTTTTTCTGACAATCTGACAGTCATTGACGAACGTGCCGTTTGTCGACCCGAGGTCTTCCAGCAACAAATGTCCTTTTTCGTCTTGCGTCAGTTGTGCATGATAACGACTCACCTGCGGGTCGTTAATTACAAAATCATTATCTGCAGCTTTTCCGATCTTAACTTTCATTATTTTCAACTTCTTTGTCCAAAGATTCCTTTCCGATACCTAAAACTTCAGCTTCCAGCGAATCCTTCAGCGTCCGAAGCGGTTCTTTCGGTATGATCAATTCCCGTGGCTTACCTTCATTTGCGAGCAACAACAGCTTTTGTTTCGGCAGATTTATCTGCAAAATATGCTTTTTATTAACGATATGACTCTTCCCTACCCGAATCAGTATCGTATCGGGATTAGAGATCTGCACCGCCAACATCTCTTCCACCTTACCTATATTGACGGCAAAAGTAAATTGGATACCTTCCGCCAGAAGCAGTTTGGTATAATTCCTGTCTGCTTCAAAATATAAAATATGTTCAATATTTATGCGCAACAACTCATCCCGCGTTTTTATCATCAAATATCTGTCCATCGTAAATGGTGTACTATTAGTTTTCATTATTTTTCAGGATAGCAAAAGTACATTTTTTTATTAATACTTCCAAAATTATTTGGATATTTTATTTCGGAACATAACGGAATGTTCGACATAACTGTTTAAATATAAGCAATTTTTATTCATTTGCCGACAGTTTGTTTTTTGCAACCGTAGCAATAAAATCCTTAAGGTAAAAAGGCTCGAAATAAACTATATCTTCAAAACGTCCGTTTTCAAACGCCTGTTCCGACAATACGGCCATATCCGAAGCAAGAGGATGGATATCTTCTATGAATACGGCATTCGGCGACTGTATTATGTCTTTACACTTTGAGGCGCCGCTGCCGAAAAAATAGACCTTTTGTTTTTCCAGAAGCGCAGCATACGTTTCTTCCGTTACAATTTCAGCCCCTGTATCACGTATTTTGCGTAGCGACCGGTCGTATACCGCAGTATAAACTTCCATTCGGCGGGCATCTATCATTGCGCATAAAAACGATCCCGGCGATTCTTTATCCGGTGATATCCGTTTTAGCGCCTTCGATGCCATTATATCTAATGTAGGAATATTCAGCAACGGCACATTCCATCCGAAGCAAAGTCCCTTTGCCATGGAAACGCCTATTCGCAGGCCCGTATAAGACCCCGGCCCACTGCTGACCGATACGGCATCTACCGTCAATTCATGATGTTTCATTTCTTTTACCGCCTCTTCCACAAAAACACCCAGCATAGATGCATGGGAAGCCCCCTCAAACAGCGTTTTCTCAAACACAACCTCTCCTTTTTCGGACAATGCTGCGGAACAAACCGCCGTCGCTGTTTCTATATTGATTATTGCCATAAAAACGATTCTTTTTGAGCAGCAAAAATACACATTAATACCCGGAAAAAAATATTCCGGTTCACGATTAATAAATTTTATACCTTCGTTATCATGTCCGAAGGCAAACGGCGTTCCGGCAACGATTCTTAGCGCTTAAGGAGAATCCCGACGGATCGCCGTCATCCTGTAAAACGATATAAACAGGCGAGTTTATTTTGTTTTGCGCCCGGCTTGTATTACCTTTGCCTGAAAAAAATACAATCATATGATTCAATCAATGACCGGCTTCGGAAAAGTAACAACCGAATTGCCGACAAAAAAAGTAACAATAGAAATAAAAGCTCTTAACAGCAAACAAATGGACATCTTTACCCGCATACCGCCCATATATCGCGAGAAAGAGATGGAAATACGGTCTATACTTTCGAAAAAACTCGAACGCGGAAAAGTGGAGTTTTCAATAACAACGGAAAACATAAGTAAAGATATTGCAACAAAAATAAACGCATCCGTCGTGGAATGTTATAAAAAACAGATAGAAGAAATCGCAGAAACACTAAGTATTAATCAACCGGAGGACTGGTTTCTTACAATCCTGCGTCTGCCCGATGTCATAAAAACCGAGATGGTCGGGGCCGACGAGGAGGAATGGCTCATCGTGTGTGATGCCATAAATCATGCCATAAATAAACTGTGTGAATTTCGCACTCAGGAAGGGGAGATGTTATTCGGACTGTTTGTGCGGAAAATTGAAAATATAGCGGAACTCCTGAAACAGATCGAACCGTACGAGAACGACCGTGTCGAAAAGATTAAAAACCGTATTTCGGAAAATTTGCAGAAGGTCCCGGAGATACAGTTTGACGCGAACCGTCTTGAACAGGAATTGATCTATTATATGGAGAAGCTTGATATAAACGAGGAAAAAAACAGGCTGGACAATCATCTCAGATATTTTATGGAAACGCTTCATAACGGTCGCGGGCAGGGGAAAAAACTCGGCTTCATCGCACAGGAAATAGGGCGTGAAATAAATACGCTTGGCTCAAAAAGCAATCAGGCTGAGATGCAAAAAATTGTAGTCCTGATGAAAGATGAACTTGAACAGATTAAGGAACAAATACTGAATGTACTGTAAGAAACACATAACGCCTGTGTGTCGCCCTCGACGGCTTCACAGGGCGACACACAGGCGTGCAGGCCACATGATAAAAACGGGAATACGGTTATATATATTAATGTAATGGAAAAAGAAAAACTTATCATATTATCGGCGCCTTCCGGATCCGGCAAAAGCTCTGTCATACAGCACCTGTTACAACAAGGGTTACCCCTGCAATTTTCCATATCCGCGACGAGTCGCGCCCCGCGCGGTAACGAGCGACACGGAACGGATTATTATTTCCTTACGCCGGAAGAATTTCGTTCTCATATTGAAAAGGGTGATTTTCTGGAATATGAAGAAGTATATAAAGATAAATTTTACGGGACGTTAAAAAGCGAAGTCGAACGCATAACCAAAGCCGGGCAGAATATCGTTTTCGACGTAGATGTCGGCGGCGGATGCACGATAAAAAAAATGTACGGCGACCGTGCCTTATCAATCTTCATACAACCTCCTTCTATCGACGAATTACGCCTCCGCCTCGAAAAGCGCGGTACGGATGCGCCCGAAGTAATCGAAAGCCGGCTGGAAAAAGCAGAATATGAATTACATTTTGCGCCCGAATTTGATGTGGTTATCATCAACGATGATCTTGCAAAAGCGCAAAATGAAGTTCTCGAAACCGTCAGGAATTTTATTATAACATAAGTGATAACCTCAAATATAACGTCAATGACTGTCGGCATCTTCCCGGGTTCGTTTAATCCGGTTCACATAGGCCATCTGGCATTAGCAAACTGGATTTGCGAGTTTTGCAATTTGGATGAGCTGTGGTTTCTCGTGTCGCCGCAGAATCCTCTCAAAGAAGAGTCCGAATTAATGAACGGGAACAAACGTCTCCTAATGGTAAAAACCGCTATCGAGGGATATCCCAAATTTAAAGCAAGCGATTTTGAGTTCAGGCTGCCCCGTCCGTCATATACCTTCCATACATTACGGGAGTTGTGCAAACAGTTCCCGGATAAAACGTTCCATCTGATAATGGGCGCCGATAACTGGAATAATATGTCATACTGGAAAAACTACAAAGAATTAGTCCATGAATTTCCAATCATCATTTATCCGCGCAAAGATTATGACATAACGATTCCAGAAAAATATACAAACATAAAAAAAGTGGATGCACCTCTTCTGGAGATTTCATCCACTTTTATTCGCCGGTCAGTAAAAGAAAATAAAGACATCCGCTTTTTTCTTCCGGAAAAAATATGGGAAATGCGAAGTCTTTTTGAGTTTTGACAATTTATTTGGCAACACGTTCGAGCCACTTCACCATGGCGAGCATTACGAACATCGAAAGTCCCGTTGCGCCGACAAACACCAGCCAGCATATCCATAGCGGAACACTTGTATAAAGAATTCCTCCGATCACCAATATTGAATTACCGACGGCCGTAGCGGCCAGCCAGGATCCCTGCATCAAACCCTGCATGTGAGGCGGGGCAATTTTCGACACAAACGACAGTCCCAAAGGCGATATAAACAGCTCCGCCACCGTAAGTATAAAATATAATGTTACCATAATCATCGGCGTAACGCGCATCGCATCAATTTCGTCAGCACTCATGCCGGCCAAAGAATCTTTCGGAGGTAATGCAAAAGAAAAGACCATCAAAAACACATATGCCAATGCGGCGATCCCCATACCTATTGCAATTTTCCTGGGCGTCGACGGCTCTTTTCCTTTCCGGTTTAACAAACCGAACGTCCACATAATCAAAGGCGTAAGGAACACCACAAAAAATGGATTGACGCTTTGAAATATTTCCGCTCCTTTGATGCTGGTGAAGCCCAAATCGATATTGATGACATCCAGGTTCACATAGTCTCGTGCAAAATAAGTAAGCGAATAACCATTCTGGTGGAATGACATCCAAAAAAATATGACCACGCCGAACACGGCAAACAAGGCATAAATACGCTGTCTTATCTCCTGTGCGTTCATCATCCTTTCTTCTGCCGATGTTTCAGAGGAGGAATTTTTCTCTTTTGCAACAATCGCTTTATTTGCCGGATCCGGGAATGTCTTTTTATTTGCAAGATAAATGACAAGCGATATCATCATCGCTATTATTGCTGCGCCAAAAGCATATTGGAATCCGACATTAAATACATCCAGATAATTATTGGAGAACGACGACAAATCGGTGACGGCCGAACCGTCAAGAGATACATCGTTTGCATATTTTGTCAAGCGTGCGACAGCCTCTGCCGGCATTGCATTTCCCTGTGCAATATACTGATGGCACAGTTCCGGCAAAGAGCCGTTATAATCAAAATTATGCACTTTCAGCCACCAGTTACGTATGCCGATTGCAATGAACGGGGCAAACATGGCGCCGACATTGATAAACATATAAAATATCTGATAGCCGGCGTCCCTTCTCTTTGAATATTCAGGATCATCATACATCTGCCCTACCAGCGCCTGAAGATTTCCTTTAAACAAACCGTTCCCAAACGAAATGACAAACAATCCGACACAAGTGATTGCCAGATATAATTTCATATCCGGCACGGGCGTTGGCGTAGGAACGGCAATAATCAGGTATCCGACAGCCATCAGTATGATGCCGTAGAATATCGTCCTTTTATAATTTCCCGTTTTATCGGCTATTAATCCGCCAATCAATGCCAGAAGATAAATGGAGGCATAAAATACGGAATAAATAATACCGGTAGTCTTTTCCGACAAGCCGAATTTAGCAGAGATGAACAATGTAAGAATTGCCATCATAATATAAAAGCCGAAACGTTCGCCCATATTCGACAACGCCGCGCCCAGTAATCCTTTTGGATGATCTTTAAACATGATATAATAATTTAAGTGATGATTATTTCAAACTGTTTTTTATTTGGTTATATGTTTTATTGCCCCTGTTTCAGGATAAAAAATTACCTTTATGGGTTGTTTCTTATCTTCCATGAGAACCGGAATCAGCGTCTCCTGCATACCAAACTGAACAAACGGCAATTCTTTTTTGATAAGCGTCTTGTTATTTCTGATTATCTCCACCCGCGCTCTTCCGGGTACATTATATACGATACCTTTAAGCATTTTAGCTTTTTCCCCGGCCTCTTTCGGGTTGAGTTCCGGCGCACGTTCGAGCGCTGTAAGATTCATATAAACCGGTTCGCCGCCAAGATCATCGGCATCAAGGATTCCCTGTCTCGAAGAAAAGCGGAACAGCACTTCGTGTTCCAGTTCGTCTTCCGGCAATATGGAAACATCAAACCAGCTTGTTTCGCGGGTTTCGACGCCGGTGAAAAGCTGTGTCAACGCTTTTTCCTGCTCTTCAAGTTTCAGGATGACTATTTTCATCGCTTCGCCGTCGGGCGGCAGGTTGTCGGCATCGCCGGTCAGTATATCGGTACGGCTCTCGCGCAGATGATATATCTGTTTTGCGGCAACCTCCGCTTGCCTGGCTACCGAGCCGGCCATCAATAATTCTTCCGTATACACCGACGTCGGAGAAGGTATATTCGCCCTGCTTTTTTCCGCGTTTACTTCCTTTTCCTGCTCTTCGGGAACATACTGCTCATTGATTGCACATAACAAACCTTCCGGCGTAAGATAAGCAAACGGCGCCACCGTCTTCTGCTTAAATTCGATTTTATATACATTGTCCGGATCGGGAACGCCTTTGCTCACCAGTGTCACCTTCCCCAATTCATAATAAACGGCATCTTCCGCCGCAACATCTTTGATTCCGAGATAACGTTCCGCATATCTGTAGTACGGTCCGGTTTTTACCGTCACTTTGGTTACTTCAACGTTCACAATAAACGAAGTCAGGGGTAAAGAATACGTGACACCGTCGCCCGAGGCTTTCGTCGGAATAACCTTTTCCACTTTCGTCTGAGCCGTTGTTACGGCTACTGCATGCAATAATAAACCGAATATTAATATTTTAATTTTCATTCCTACACGTGATGATTAAAAATAACCGCACAAAACTAACTATTTTTTTGTAAAAGGCAAATTTTTTCAAAAGTAAAATGTATTTTTGCACCGGATAGCAAACATTTTGCTTCCCAACAGCGAATCATAAAAAAGTAAATTAATATGGAAAACAACAATCCGAAACAAAACCAGATTCAAGTAGAACTGACAGACGACGTTGCACAGGGCACGTATGCTAATTTAGCCGTCATTGCACATTCGTCGTCCGAGTTTATTATAGATTTTATACGCATCGTTCCCGGAACGCAAAAAGCCAAGGTCAAAAGCCGCATTATCCTTACCCCCGACAATGCCCAAAGATTGTTGCTTGCCCTACAGGACAATGTGCGGAAGTTTGAGGAAACGATTAAAAACGGCGGGAACAACCATCTCCCGTTCGGCGAACTTATACCCCCGATAGGAGGCATGCCGGGGGAAGCATAGTTTTTTCAACGGCGCGTTCAATGAGACGCCGGCAAAGCCGACCGGAGGAGGCATGCCGGTGAAAGCATAGCTCTTCAATTCGTTGCCGGTCGATACGCCCCTCTGAATTTACCGGCCTGCGCTTTCCAGTATCTTTTTTAACACGGCCTGCGCCGATATTTCCCGGTTAGCGGCTTCCGGTATGACGATGCTTTGAGGACTTTCTATAACGTCGTCCGTGACAATCATATTCCGGCGAACAGGCAGACAATGCATGAAAAAGGCGTTATTCGTCAGCGCCATCTTTTCCTCATCGACTGTCCATGAACGATCCGTATTAAGAACCTTTCCGTAATCAGGGTCATTGTATGCGGCCCAGTTTTTAGCATATATAAAATCCGCTCCTTCGAATGCCCTGCGCTGATCATATTCTATACGCGCCCGACCTGTAAATGCGGGATCCAGTTCATAGCCTTCGGGATGTGTAATCACAAACTCATAGTCCGTAGCGTTCATCCATTCGGCAAAACTGTTGGGGACAGCCTGAGGCAGCGCACGCGGATGCGGCGCCCATGTCATAACGACTTTCGGGCGTTCCGTCTTCTTATATTCCTCGATAGTGATCAGGTCGGCATAACTTTGCAACGGATGGCGGGTAGCTGCCTCCATACTAAATACGGAACGGCCGGAATATTTTATAAACTGTTCGAGGATGACTTCATTATAATCATCGTCCTTATTCTCGAACCGGGCAAACGAGCGAACGCCTATCACATCACAATAACAGCCCATCACCGGTATGGCCTCCAGCAAATGTTCCGGCTTGTCGCCATCCATAATAACGCCCCGCTCGGTCTCAAGCTTCCATGCCCCATGATTCAGATCCAGCACAATGGTATTCATGCCGAGATTCATAGCCGCTTTCTGTGTGCTGAGGCGCGTACGAAGACTTGAATTGAAGAATATCATCAACAACGTTTTGTTACGCCCAAGCCCGGTATACCGGAAACGGTCCTTTTTTATTTCCAGCGCATCATTAACAGCTTGTCTGATATCACCTATATCCTGCACTTTTGTAAAATGTTTCATACTTGATTATTTTTAAAAAGGGGCGCAATTTCGGAAAAATCTCATATATTCGCAAATATATTTGCAAAATCCACTCTGTAAATATGTTAATTATCTGTAAATCAGAAAAATAATTCAACATTCACATACACGGCCGGAGAAAAAAAGGTGGTGATGTAAAAAGATAAAGAAAAACGGCAGAAAAATATCGAAAAAGCAGAATTATTTGTGTAAGACATGTGGGCGTCAGTTTATTGGCGATCATGCCCTGCACTACAAAGGATGTCCTTCAGGCCGGACAGAGATATCGTGGCAATTGAGAAAAT
>JAITBC010000289.1 GCA_031283785.1 Tannerella sp.
TGCGAATTGATTTTGTCTTTCAACTCGAGTGTGCTGAAGATAGCGGAAAGACGCCCTCCGGCATCCAATTTTCTGTATTCTTCAACAAACAAATCAATAAAATCTCTCTGGCTGGTTGCCTGCCGTGCAATGGCCAAATCAAGCGCCCTGTTGAAATTCTCATCGGAGTTGTGTTCTGAAATAGACCTGATTACATCAGCTACATTCAATTCCAGAATGACATTCATCCCGCCTTTCAGGTCAAGACCTAAAGTCACTTCTTTCTCGCGACACTGCTTCAGCGTATACCCCAGCCATACCTTTTTACTCCCTAACGAGTCTAAATAAAAACTTTCTTTCGACGTGTCTCCATTTGCATATTCGGCAGCTTGTCTATTATATTTCCCCGTCACAAAAGAAAATGACAGGTAGAAGATACAAACAAGCGTAAGCAATATAGAAAAGACACTTACAAATCCTTTGTTTTGCATTAATCTCTACTGTTTATGTTATTACTTTTTATTATGTCCGATTTATCAGGGTGCAAATATAGTTTTTTTTTCATTGCCAATGCTTAAATAGCGGATTTATTTCTTGCTTTATTTTTATTTCCTGCAAAATTTACAGAGAAACCGGTCTGAGAAAAATCTTTTCTCATGTGATTTTTACGGGAGAAACAGTTATTTTTGCGCTGGCTAATTATTCGATTCAACCTATACATTATTATATATATGAATTTTAAAAACATTACTGTCGGACTTCTTTTGTATGCGGCATGCTGTCTGAGCATGCAAGCGAAACAAATCGATACGCTATCCGTCTACAGCCCGTCGATGGATATGCCCGTCGAAAATGTAATTGTTTTGCCTGCGAATTACGCGCGCGAGACATCGTTTCCCGTCCTGTATCTTTTGCACGGTTACAGCGGCAATGCGAAATCATGGATTCAGATTCATCAGGGATTGCCCGAACTTGCGACACGTTACGGCATCATCGTCGTTTGTCCCGACGGAAAGAACAGTTGGTACTGGGACAGCCCCGTCGATCCGAAAATGAGATACGAAACTTACATCGCGAAGGAACTGATACCGTACATTGACAGGCATTACAAGACCGTTGCCGATAAGGCCGGACGTGCCGTGACAGGTCTGAGCATGGGTGGACATGGTGGATTGTGGTTGGGTTTTCGTCATACGGATCTGTTTGGGGCATGTGGTTCAACAAGCGGTGGCGTCGACATTCGTCCATTTCCCGAAAACTGGGAAATGAGTAAAGCGCTGGGGCGATATGATGAAAACAGGGAACGATGGGATGAACATACGGTTATAAATCAACTGAATAAAATTCAATCCGAAATGCCCGCCATTATTTTCGACTGCGGTACGGATGATTTTTTCTACGAAGTAAACGAAGCGTTGCACGCCAAATTGCTCGAAAAACGTATTCCGCACGACTATGTGAGTCGTCCGGGTACGCACAACGGCGCTTACTGGAAAAATTCCATCGAATACCAGTTTTTGTTCTTTTATCTGTTTTTTCACCGTATACAGCCATAAATATTCTGTGTATCAACAATGAACAGTCTCGCAGGTCAAGGGATTCGGAAAAGGAAAGAGAGAAGCGCTTTTCAGGCAAAAACAAGGCAAGTCCATAAAAAAGAAGAGGTTGTCTCACGACAACCTACAACCTTCATTGTTAACCTTAAATCTAATACCATGAAAAACACAGTGCAAATATACGACGTTTATGTTATACAACATGCTTTTTAGACGAAAAAAAATGTCAATATAGCATTGTTTAACTTTTACGTCTATTCCGACGCTTTATTTTAACATCCATACAGATTAAAAGGTTCTTTTTCTCCATCCATTTGCCGTAAATTCCGTTTTTTTCAATTGTCCTGATAACCTTGGAACCAGTTGCCAAGTTTAATATCCTTGATGTCGATACCCGTTTCACGCCGACCGAGCAGATGTTCGGAAAAATAATCTACCATCCGCCAATAGAAATATTCGTTATAATTCTCGAAATGATGTCGTTGATTGGGCATGACAAGCATGTCGAAACGTTTTCCCGCCTTGATGAGTTCGTTTGCCACGACAATGGTGTTTGCGGGGTGGACATTGTTGTCTATTTCGCTGTGGATAAGCAGGAGGTGCCCTTTCAAATTGGCGGCAAGCTCCTGATTGGCGGGCACATGAATATCGAACCGGACATTTCCGTCCTCGTCCGTGATTTCTTTCACTCCATGATGTTTTTCACTCCATCCGCGATTATATATATTGTTGTCGTGATTGCCTGCACACGAAACCGCAACCTTGAAAAAGTCGGGATAGAGTAACAGGGCGGCGGTAGACATGAACCCTCCTCCCGAATGTCCGTGAATGCCGATTCTGTTTATATCCATATATTTATAGCGGTCGCAAAGCTGTTCGATGGCCGTTTTGTGGTCAGCTAACGGATAATCGCGCAAGTTTCCGTATCCGTAGTTATGATACCATTTGGAGCGACTCGGATGCCCGCCCCGGTGGCCTACGGAAATCACGATGAAGCCTGCTTGTGCGAGGCGGTCGGTACGCGGATTCATCGGGATGTAGCGGATATATGTCCCTTCCTGCTGAGGACCCGGATAAACATAATCGATAACAGGATATATCTTCGTCGAATCGAAATTGAAAGGCCTGTAAATGATGCCATACAAATCGGTAACGCCATCTGCCGCTTTCACCTTGAACGGTTCGGGAAATGTGTAACCGGCCTGCAGCAGTTGCGAAAAATCGCTCTCTTCCAGCGTCATCAGTTTTTTTCCCGTGTTATCGTACAGCGCCGTAGCGGGAATGGTATTGATTCTGGAGTAGTTGTCGACCACGTAGCGGCCATCGCTGTCCATATATACCAGATGATGGCAGTCGCCGGGCGTGACGAGTTTCAAGCCCGTCCCGTCGAAGTTTACGCGATAGAGATGTTCGTAGTAGGGCATTGTATCGCCTGTTTCCCTTCCGTTGGCAAGAAAATAGACCACGCGGTTTTTACTGTCTATATGCTTTATCTGGTCGACATGCCAGGGGCCTTTCGTAATTCTGTTTTTAAGATTGCCGTCCGTATCGTAAAGGTAGAGATGCGCCCATCCGTCGCGTTCGCTCCAGTGAATCAATTCCCGCGCATTGTCGGGCATGGCGAGCGGGCGGGTTTCGATATATGTATTCAGACGCTCTTTGATGAGGGCTTTGATGGAGTCGTCGCCCAGCGTATACGAACAAATATCTACCCGTTTCATGTCGCGGCTGATGCGCGTAAGGAAAAATCTGTTTG
>JAITBC010000111.1 GCA_031283785.1 Tannerella sp.
TAATCCGGTGATGGACAAGTTGGACTGCACACAGAATCCGGACCTTGCTACCCTGTATATGAGCAAAACCCAGAATTGTTCCGTACTTAAGAAAGACGGGCATACGGAAATAAAACACACGGATTAGAGCCGGGAAATGAAATATGGATAACGAAGATGGAACCTTCAGGATAGAGCTGGATAAGTTGGTCAAGTGGGAAAGGGAACAACTTAAAAACGGTTCTGACGGTTCTGATGTTGTAAAACTTCGGATATGTTGTTGTATGGAGAATCGTATGTGGAATCATGTTTCAACGATATGAGAAATGCTAAATTTTTTCGTGTGCTAAGCGATTCTACTTTAGAGATAGATTATTCTAACATTGTTACTGCCGAATACTCCACACTTATAATGACTTGTGAGAAAAAAAATATACCTGACAATTAAACATACGGTAAGATGAAACAGATAATTTTATTTTTAATACCGGCAAGCATTGAATCAATTTATTTTAGTTTTGAGAGAATATGAACAATTTTAAAATAATGATGATGAAGAAAATAATAATTGGTATGCTGTTCTGTCTTGCGGCGGTTTATACGTTCGGACAGGACTTTTGTTACTATGTGGGAAACGAAAAAGTCTGTCGCGGGATATCCGTAACGAAAATGCTGGTGAAGTCGGATCTTGATATAACCAATATTGAAAACGCATTGCAGAATACGGTTGCCGGCAGTCTAAAGGGAATTGTTTTCCTGCAGAAAGGAATACTTATGGTCGAAATGGAGAATACAAGTAAAGAAAATCTTCTGGAACTGATACGTCAATGGCATTCCAGAGAAGACGTCGTTTTTGTATCCCCTGTTTGTGTGGATGAATATGGCGGTGAAGCAGGCGGATATACGAATGAGATAATTGTAAGATTGAAGTCGACAGACGACTATTCTGTTTTGCAACAATACGCCGAAGCTTATTCGATTACAGACATAAAACACGATGCGTCTTTTAATGAGTTTCATTATATTCTGACCCTTCCCAGTAATTCGGAGAAAAATGCCCTGGATATAGCCAATGAACTGCATGAGACAGGTTTTTTTGAGTATGCTACACCAGAACTAATCCTTTTCGGGCAATTAGACGGGGGAGGAGACAACAATGTCTACATTCCTGATCAATGGGACGGTTCTTTTACGGTCTATCCGAATCCCGCCGGGGATGTTTTATATATCGAGATAGGCCGGCAAATGGATAATCCTGCCTGCGAACTCAATATTTACAATTTACACGGTGGTAAAGCGTTTCAAACCGTCACGAACGACAATAAAATAGAAATTAATGTATCTGTTTTACAAAACGGTATTTATTTTTTACGTCTTTACAACATTTCGAGCGGCAAACAGGAGATGAAGAAGATCGTAATCAAACATTAATAAGCAGTTTAGAGTGATACAATAATTACTAATTTTAAAAGAAATGATGATGAAGAAAATAATAATTGGTATGCTGTTCTGTCTTGTAGCGGTTTATACGTTTGGGAAGGATGTTTGTTATTATTATGTTAATGAGAAAATCTGTTATGAAGTTTCTGCGACGAGAATGGTGGTGTACTCGGAAACGCTTGATATAACCGGCATTGAAAATGCGTTACAGAATCCGGTTGCCGGCAATCTGAAAAATGTTTATGATATGGGTGACAACACGTTATTCGTTGTTGAAATGGAGCATACGAGCAAGGAAGATATGTGGGCATTACAGCGTCAACTTGGTTCCAGAGAGGATGTAATCTATACCTCTCCGGTTTTTGGGGGTTACCCCGCATCGGCATATACAAATAAGGTATATGTAAGCATAAAGTCGGAAGACGACTATCCTGTTTTACAGGAATATGCCAATAGTTATCACATTACAGACATAAAGAAGGATTTTTCCGGATCCTATGTATTAACCCTTCCTCATAATCCTGAAAAAGATGCAGCGGAGATAGCCGTCGAGTTGCATGAAACAGGTCTTTTTCAATATGTCGAGGCTGATTTCATCATCCTTTGTCCGTTTGACTGGTGTCCATTTGAACCTGAACCGGATGGCAACATGAATGTACTTGAGGAGCGGACAATAGTCTTTTATCCTAATCCTGTGAGCGATATTCTTTATATTGATTTGGAAAAGTTTGTGCGTACCCAAAACAAAACTGTCGCTTCTTACGATATTCGACTGTATAGCAGTCTGGGGCAGATGTCTCGTCAGGCAAAAGCGTCGGGCGGGATTGTAGAATTTAGCGTCTCGAACCTTCCGGATGGCATCTATTTCCTGCATATCTACGGCGGAATCGCTACCAAACCCGAAACACATAAAATCATCGTGAAACATTGAATCAATAATTTATTTAGTTTTGATGGTTACTGCGCGCATGAAGCCGGATAACAAAGACAGTCCGATAATCCGCCGGCTTTCGCGTGCCAACCGACATGCCGCCCGATTATACTCTGTCCTCAATTTTAAACAGTCAACCCTCGCCATGATGGGAAAATCCGTAGTCCCTCATTGATAAGACGTCGCCATGCATACGCCTTATTACATGACGGTTATGTGAATGAACGGGGCAAGTTTGGTTAGAATCAAATTCTATTTTCGGTGCGAGGGCAAATCGACCCACGCCCCACATAAAAAATTTCTACGTTTTTTCTTGTGCACTAATTTTATTTTCCATAATTTTGACGCCAATCTTTGTTTTTTCCTGTTTTATAAATGTTTTATGACTGTAACCTGCTACTTTTTGATTTCCAAAAATCAATTCAGATATCACTGCGAGCGGCAAATTTCCCGTTCCCGGTTTCAGATTTCGGAGGTGAAAATATGATGCACGAATTGTTAAATATTAACGAGCATGTCCCCGTTATAGCGCGAAACTACAATTATGAACGGTTCACGTATCCATGGCATTTCCACCGTGAATATGAGATTATCTACTTTGCGGAAGGCGACGGGAACCGTTTTGTGGCGGACAACATGGAAGCGATCCGGCGCGACGACATTATCCTTATGGGCAGCAGTGTGCCTCATTACATGCGAAGCGCTGAAAAATACTACGCTGACGACGCTTCGCTGCGTATTCATGGAGTGATTGTCCAGTTCGCCAATGATTTCATGTCGTTTGCTATCAACAATTACACCGACATGATACCCATCCGTGAACTGTTGAAAGCGGCTGACAGGGGTGTATATTTCCCAGCTCCGGAGAATGTCGAACTTATAGAACGAATCATGGAACTTCCCACGCTCAAGGGCGTTAAACGCATGACGCAACTGTTGCATTTATTAGACGGAATGGCGCATTTTCAACAGCGGCGCATACTCGGCTCGCCGTACTTCAACCTGCAAACACTCCCGTATATAGACAGCCGGATAGAAAAAGTCCTTGTATATATTAACAGGAAGTATGCAGAAAACATCAAACTAAGCGACATTGCATCCATAGCCTCGATGAACACATCGGCTTTTTGCCGCTATTTCAAGGAGAAACTGGGCAAATCGCTGGTGAACTATATTCAGGAACTGCGCGTAGGGTATGCCTGCAAATTGTTAACAAGCAGCCGCCTCGATATTGTACAGATATGTATTGAGTGCGGCTTTAACACGCCAAGCTATTTTAATAAAGTCTTCAAGCGCGACACCGGCCTGACACCTGCAGAATATCGTAAACAGTTCCTGAAATAGCTCAATCGCTTACCTTGTGTATGCGCCGATCTCGTAAATAGACACGTTTTTGCTGTTTCCTCCCGATGGCGCTTTACATTCCGGGCGTTTCATTCACGTCTCCGCCAAACATTACAATGTCGTGAATGGGGGTTTGCCCTATTTTTCATGTCCACTGCAATCCGGTGAGGATAATCTGTCTGTACGGGACTCTCTGATGGAGTTTTGAGGAATTATTTTAATTTCGCGTCCCTGTATCTAAGCAGCGCTTCAATGTAATAATAATCTGCGTACGTAAGCGGCACGTCTACTTCCGATTTGCCCATCAGGTGGCCGACGGAATGTTTGAGGATGAAATTGCCGTTTGTTCCCGTTTCTGCAAAATATTCGGGCGATGAGAGGGTGCGTATCTGGCGTTCGGCCGTTTTTATATATTTGTCGGCCTGTTCTTTTTCGACATACGCGCTCAGTTCGATAAGCGCCGAAGCGATGATGGCGCCTGCCGATGCGTCGCGTTTGGCATCGGGGATATCCGGCGCATTGAAATCCCAATAGGGTATCTTGTCGGCAGGCAGGTTGGGATGATTGATGATAAAGTCGGCAATTCCTTTTGCCTGTTCCAGATAGGCCGGTATTCGTGTTTCGCGATACATCAGCGTATAACCATACAGGCCCCACGCCTGACCGCGCGACCATGCCGATTCGTCATTGAAACCCTGGTGGGTGTTCTTCTTCTCCGGCAGACCGGAAACGGTATCGTAGGAAACGACATGATAGGAGCTGTAATCCTGGCGGAAATGATTTTTTATGGTTTTGTCGCTATGTGAGAGGCAGATATCCTTGAATTTCGGATCGCCGGATTCCTTTGATGCCCAGAGTAGAAATTCGAGATTCATCATGTTGTCGATGATGACGGGGAATTGCCATTTGGCATTTGAGTTCCATGATTGTATACATCCTACCGTTGGATTGTAGCGTGTTATAAGCGATTCGGCGCCTGTCAGCAGGATGGATCGGTATGCCATATTGCCCGTCAGCCGGTAACCGTTTCCGTAACTGCAATAGAGCATAAAGCCGAGGTCGTGCGTACCGGTGTTATACTGTTCTTTTTCGATCCGGCCGGTGTAAATCTTCGCGTATTCAAGGAATTTTGTATCATTCGTATGTTGATACAGATACCATAATGTGCCGGGCATAAAACCGCTGCACCACCATTCGGAATTGCTTGTGATAAGTTTGTTCTGCTCATAGCTTCGTGGGAGTTTGTCGGGTTGCGAGAGGAGGGATTCGGCCATCAGGCGATACTGTTCAACCGAACGGTCAAGCCTGTCGGCGATCAGGGACTTCATTGATTCTTCCGTTGTACACGACTGGGAGGCGATCAATGTAATAATGCTTGCGATAAAAATTTTTTTCAGTTTCATGTGTTTATTATTAATTAATTATACTTTCGGATTCACTTATTTTTCCCTTATCCCGACGTTCCGGAACATGTACCGGTTTTCGCTCAGGATATATGGTTTGCCGCTTTTGACGGTCAGATTCCTTATTTCGATTTCCCCGGTTATCATATAGGGGTACTTTTCTACATATTCTTCGCTCGTATATGCGTTGTTGAAAGGAGCGAAAATTTTCGGACCCGGATAACCGTCCACAGGATTGCCGTCATTTATTACAAGACCGTCAATCGTTATCTTTCCCGGCATATAACACGTATATCCGAAGTTATGCTGACCGGAATAGCTGCCGTTTATCAACACGGCGTCGGACGGTGCGCCGTTACGCGGGACATATTCGCAGTTGCGTATGATAAACTCGCCGTTAAACGTGCTGCCGTAGTCGCTGCGCAAATTGATGAAGTTCGTGCCGCATACTTTGGTGTTCTCTAAGAGGAATACGCCGCACCCTATGATATTAATACCCTGATGACCGAGAACCGAATTTCTTATCGTCGCGTTTGCCACACCCATGTGCGCATCGAAGCGCGAAAACTCCACCCGGTCGAACGTGATATTTTTTGAATAATTCGAGCCGAAAATGCCCCACAGCGTCCTGTCGTGTATATCGTTTATCTGCTTACAGTTTTTGAATGTCACATTGGTAGATCTGCCAACCGATATGTCGTAGGAACCCATCGAAACCGGCGCGTTTGCTGCGCCAATCGTAACGTATGTTTTGTGTCCCGACAGTTTGCAGTTTTGTACCGTGACGCCGGTGCAATTCGATATCGAGATGAAACCGCCGTATGGAGCGCCGTGGTCAAGTTCTCCCGTAATCACGTGGCAGATCCCGTCAATCACCACGTTGGAGCGCGTTATGCCAATGCCTCTGGAATAATACGTGTACCGCGATTCGGCCTGGTTGGCGACGGTTGTGAAATGTCCTCCGCGAACGGTCAGTGTTTTTGCGTCAACCGGGTAAGCCGTCATCGAAGTAATCCGGTTAAAATCCCATATTATGGGGGCTTTCATATCTACTTTGCCGTTTTTTCCGGCGACGAAAACGTCCGTCTGGTCGGAACCGTTGTTTTGGTTAAGCCCGTAGCGTATGTAGCGTTTCGTCGTACTGTCGGTCACTGTTATGAAAGAATTGCAGGGAAGTGACAGATCAAGTTTCTTCTGGTTTTTCACGAGCGTTTTCACGGTTGTTATCCTGGTGGAGGGAAGTTTGGACGAAACATTGAATAGTTGCGCATTGCGGTTTTCGACATTTGTGTCGTCGATGATAAACCGGGCATCACCCCAGTCGGTATCGGTCTGTATACGGGCGGTTTTGTTTGCCCCGCCGATGTAGTAGGTTGCGCCGGCGTCCGCACGCACGTTCACTCCCGCTTCATTTGCCGCGTCATGCGCTTTGATAATTGCGTCAAAGTCGTCGGTCACGCCGTCGCCCACAGCTCCGTATTCGCTGTAACAGATGACCTTGCCGTCCCGGTTTAAACTTGACTCTCCCCTTTCACCGGCGCTTTCAACTGGGCAGGCAGCCCGGACGAAAAGCGGTAATATGAACAATAAAAAATAGAACCTGTTTCTCATATCGAAAAGTTATTTTACTTTAGTAAAAAAGAAAGAATATGTCCCTGTCGGTTTCGGTTGCAGAAGGATCATGCGTATACGTGTCAGGCCGTCGGGCCAGTAGCGTTGCAGCTGTTGATCCGTTATGTCTGTAAATTCTATTTCGGGGCGGAGGATTTTTGCATCGTAACTCATGTTGAGGTTGAATCCGTCGCCTTCGAATTTTAGTATGCCGGGTTTTACAATACTGACTTTGCAGTATGTCATGAGGTTCGAACTCGTCACCTTGTCGCTGACTTCTTTCAGTTGATATCTGTCGCTTATTGTAAAACTTTTACCGCGTTTCAGCGTATAAGTGCGCACCCAGCTTTCTACTTTGGCGTCGTCGGGATAAGAGCCGGCTATGTCGGTAGAGAAGACGACCGTACCGGCGTCGGCCTTAAAGGATGTATTTTTTGCTTTAAAGGCCTCGCCTTCTTTCTGGTCGACGCCGTTTATGACGGGCAGGTTATGATATCCGGACTGCATGGTCCATATCTCGTAACGACGCGAACTGAATGTTTTGGCTACATATTTCTCGCGTCCGGCATCGACGAGGCAGGGCTTGCCGTCGAAATACATCAGGCAGGAGCCTATGTCGTTGTGGTTATGACTTTCGGCGTTGAATCCGCCTTTTGCGCCGAAGAAGAATCCGCCGAAGCTGCCTTTGCGGTCACGTCCGCCGGCTATTTCGGTATCGGGAAACCAGAAATCGGCGACAAGCGCTTCTTCTTTTTCGGCGTTGCGGATCTCGTCAATCAGTTTGAGGTTGCGCAGTTGTGTGCCGATTTTCCCTCCCATTGATTTTACGCCCCATTGATTCAGTTCCGCAAGAAAGGCTCCGAACTTTTGCATTGCGGGGTCGTTTATCGCTTTACCGTAGCGGTATACGATGGACGGTTCGCCGCCGGTTTTGGGATCGGCGTCAGCAAAGTTTATAAAATAAGGGGCATGGATGTTTACCTGGTAAAAATACTGACCGATGTTTTTAATCAACTGATTATCGTAAACATCAAATGCTCCGCCGGTAGCATTTCCCATTATTTCGAGACATTCGTAAAGGTAAGCGCCGGCTGCACCCCAGTATGAAGGGCCTTCGTCGCAACCGCCATCGTCGGGGTAGCCGTTGAGGAACTTGTCTAACGAGAGCAGGATTTTCTGCACGGCGGCGGTTTTGCGTTGAGGATTGTCTTCGAGCAGGAGGTAGCAGGTCAACATATTGTAGTTAATCCATGGATTCCAATTGTTGGGACGTCCGCCTGTCAGACCCATATACCGGAAATCATCGCGGATAAAATACGGATTAAGGACTTTTTCCATTATTTCCTGTTTCAGACGTTTGGCTATCAAAGGGTGAACATTGTCAAATTCGTCTTTGAAAAGATACAGCGTCCAGGAAAGATTACTTGCCACTTCTCCTACGCCGAGGTCGACAATCGGATCGTTGACGTCGGGCAATCCCGAACCTGCTTTTTGCGGACTTAGGTGAGCCGACCAGCCCCACCACGTCTGTTCGCTGTAATACCATACGGCGTTGATGATTTGATCGATGAAGCGGCCGCGGCCTTCGGCAAGTTCGCCCATTACTAATGAAATAAGCGCGTTGTTGCAGGCGGCATAGACCTGTTGACGGCGGTCGCCGGAACGGATGAATTCGAGATAGTCGGTGGCTTTGACTGCCGGCCAGTCGTAGTTGAGGTATTTTTCGGCCTGCTCGACGTACGAGCGGCTTATTTCCTGGGGAATAGATGACAGGAAAGCACGGTCTTTGTAGCCTGAAATTCCGCTCCAGGCGTTTCCTTTGGCGAGCGCACCGGCAAGATTTACGGCCGCAGCTTCGTTCGTCAATATGTTGCGTTCTTTTATTTCGGGCTGCGCCATGATTGCATGTGTTGATAACATGATGGCGGCGAGCATTGATATTAATATTTGCTTTTTCATGATAAATTGATTCTTATTTTACGAGTTTCATTTTGATCGTTCCCTTGCCGTCGTTGAGTGTCCAGGCGGGGAGGCGCAGTTCGATCCTTTTCAGTCCTTTAATCTGTCGGTCGAGAGCCAGGGGCGCGGGGTCGAGGGAGATCACCGACAGGGTGTAATGTGGGTGCGAGAGGTTTTTGAGATGAAGCGTCCGGCCGTTTTGCCGCAGGATGGCGCCGTCGTTCGTCGGTTCGACATCGGCGGTGGTCATGAGTTGCCATGTTATCAGTTTTGCTTCTGGAAGTGTTTCGATTTCGTCGGTTATGACCAGGGACGAAGGGCTGTCTTTTGTAAATGTACGCCTGGCGTTTTTCAGCAGGTCGGCGTATGGGGCGGTTATGTCGAAGATGGCTTCGGGACTGGCGCCTTCGCGGACTTCGAGCAGTGTGGCCTGTCCGTCGACGCGGTGCAGGCGGTCGTTGACGGTGAGCGTACTGTGTCCGTAATTATTTTTGGTGATGAGCGTCCACCTTTCACATTCCTGACAGCTGCCCCAGAGGTCGAAACCCGTCTGTTCGAGTTCATTATAGTCCTGGTTTCCGGGGTCGACGACCCAGCGGACGCTGTCGAGTTCGAAGATGAACGATCCGGCGTCCATATTGCCGTGGCTGGTTGTGGCGCGGCCGCCCTTGCCTCCGAAATAGTAACCGTTTTCTCCTGTGAAGACTGCGATCGGGTTATGCCCGCGTCCATACCATACAGATGGTACGTCGATACCCGTTTTTTCTTCGTATTGTGATATCCATACGAGGGCGGCTCCTCCGAGACGTGAGAGTTTGCCCAATTCTTCGGGAGACTGTGACATGCGTTCTTTTTCGAAGAAGGCTTTGTTGCCGGTTTTTGAGGCGAACCATGCGAGGACTTCGTCGAAGCTTCTCCCGCGGCGGTCGCCGCAGTCGGCAAAGTTGTAATACCATCCGGACGGGGCGTCGCAGATCACTCTGAACATGGCGCTTGCCATGAAGGCTTCGTGACGTGCATGTCCGAAATCAGTGCCGAAAGCGCTTTCGAGCATTGCTGCTGTGATGACGGAGAATCCCGTACCGTAGCCCCAGTATGTGGAGCCTTCGGGGTAGACGCCGTCGGGAAGGTATGACGACAGGGCGTGCGGTATGCCGTCGAGCGCACGGCGGATGGTTTTGGCGGCAAGGTCGGGGTCTTTTTCGGCTATTGCGATCGATGCTGCAATCATGCCTCCGTTGCAGACCTGATTCCAGTTGTTCGTCCCCGACGCCCAGCCGGGGTCTTTGCCGTTTTCGGGCCAGCCCGGTTTGATGCCTTTTTCTATCAGTGCGTTTATCGCCAGCTCGACCGTCGACGCGGGCAGGCGGTCGGCGCACCAGTCGATTGCCAGCGCTACGGCCATCGACATTTCGGCTACGTCGAGGTAGTGCGACGGGTTCCAGTCGGTGAAATTGCATACGGCAACGACTTCGTCGTTCAGGCGTTTGAGTATCGCCGGGTCTTTTTCAATCCTGTATACAATGCCGAGCATGTTGACGCGGTATAGCATCTCGCGTGAGACGGCAAGAAGCCGGCGGCCTTCCTGTATGCGCTCCAGCAGTGGCTTGGCGGTTATCTCGCGGGCGTTAAGGCGGATTGCTTCGTAAATGTTTTTGACGACCGGGTCGGTACTGAGTTTCTTCTTCAGATGATGTTCTGTTGAAGAGTTCAGCACTAATCTGGGATGCGTTTTTCGCAGGTTTTTCTTCAGCCATGCTGCCGACATCGGGTTGTCGAGCTTCTGCAGGCCGTCTTCATGCTGTGCCGACAGGCTTCCGGCGATGCTTCCGGCGATGAGGAGGCTGATTGTAAGTAGCGATGTGTTGAATAAATGTTTCATGATATGTGTATGTGTGTATATGAATTTAATATGATGTTTTGATGATTTGTGACGACTTGCGACTGCAAATATAATCTTTTTTTTTCGATAAAATAGCCGTTTGCGGCATATTTTCTGTTCGCATCATATATGTGATTATTTTCATCACACATGTGACGGACTTCATCACGTGTGTGATTTTTTTCACCACGTGTGTGATTTTTTTAATAACATGTGTGATGGTTTTCACCACGTGTGTGATTTTTTTTACCACATGTGTAATTTTTTTCATCACATGTGTGATGGTTTTCATCACATGTGTGATTTTTTTAATTACATGTGTGACGGACTTCATCACATGTGTGACGGATTTCATCACATGTGTTATACGGGGGCGATCGGCGTGCGTTCGGAATGTGTTCGGCATGCGCTCGGCGTGTGTTCAACGTGTGTTCAACGTGTGTTCAACGTGCGTTCGGACTGCGTTCAGACTTCGTTCGGCGTGCGTTCGGACTGTGTTCGGACTGTGTTCGAACTGCGTTCGTGCGGCGACATTGGCGTTCTGGCTGCTGGCTGCTGGCTGCTGGCTGCGGGTTGCTGGCGGGCGGCGACATTTGCGGGCGGCGCGGCGGCGTAAAAAAATGGCGGTATTTTACGTCATGCGCCTGCGCATGTTGAATAAAATACCGCCACACAGAGCGGTGGATTACGAAGAAATCATTCGGAAACGGCGGCAACAGGGGTGAACACTTCCATCACGACGGCTCTGTCGCGTGCTACGAAGACGTCGTTTGCCGTGTATGAGCCTTTGTCGTTTGTTACCGTATAGTTGAGCGTTATCCCGTCGCGTTCCTTGTTTCCCCATTCGTAGGCTTTGGATTTGAACTCTCCGCTGCCTGTGGCCGTATAGGATGCGCCTTCGGGGGCTGAGACGGTGCAACTGTTGCCGTCGAACGTCAGTACCAGCTCGAACGCTCCGGTGATGATACAGGATTCAAAATTCAGGCTCATATTCACCTGATGCCGGGCTGTTGTGATCATTTTTGCAGCAGGATTGTTTCAGGCATATTTTTCCGTATTGTAAGCTGTATTTTCGACCGTCGTGCCTGCGGCATGTATTTCGATTAAACGAATAATTCTCTCGAATGGTTTCATGAATATAATATAATAATGTAGACATTTACGGCTTTCAAGCCCCATGAAAACCACAATTTAACAAAACAAAAGCGTGGGACTGAACTTATATTTGCTTCTGAGGTCTTAGGATACCATGGCACAAATAAGCCGCCCACGCCGATAAACAGTATAAACGTCAACCTGTTTATTCCGTGCCTTTTGAAAGTTCATAAGTGCAGGAAGCAGAATAAAAGATAACGCTTTATCAAACGGTCTGTTTCGTATGATTTTTTTTCAGTAATACAAAATTACATGGATATTTAATATTTTCAAATGCGTAAAAAAAACATGAACCGACCTCATTAAAATGAGTTGCGGCGTAAAAAAAACATGAACTCTCTCTCGCCGCCATGTCATTGATTAGATGACGCGATCGTCGTTGTTTCAAGAAGCTAAAGCAGGTCTGCCGCCAGTTCGGACAGTTTGCTGCGTTCGCCTTTAACGAGATTAACATGTGCAAAAATATTCTGACCTTTCATCCGGTCTACCATATAAGCCAGTCCGTTACTTTGCATGTCGAGATAAGGCGAATCGATCTGTTGGATGTCGCCTGTGAACACCATTTTTGTGCCCTCTCCCGTACGGGTTATTATCGTTTTGATTTCATGAGGCGTAAGGTTTTGAGCTTCGTCGACAATACAGAATGTGTCGGCAAGGCTTCGTCCCCTGATGAATGCCAGGGCTTCAATAATGAGTTGGTTATTCTTCAGCATCTCGTCAATATTATGGACTTCCTTGCCGTTTAGCTGGAACTGTCCTTTTATCACATTAAGATTATCGAACAAAGGTTGCATATAAGGCGCTACTTTATCCTTTTCGCTTCCGGGCAGGTAACCGATATCTTTGTTTGCCAGAGCCACGATTGGCCGGGCAAGCAGTATCTGTTTATAGCTTCTGGATTGTTTCAACGCCGAAGCAAGGGCAAGCAAAGTCTTCCCCGTACCGGCTTTTCCCGTTATACCGACTAATCTGATATTGGGATCATTAAGTACTTCAAAGGCAAACTTCTGTTCGTTATTACGCGCTTTGATGCCGTAATTGAGAGCGCCCGCATCAATTTTTTTCACATTCCCGGTAAACGGGTCATAACGTACAAGCACGCTGTTTCGTTCACTTTCCAATATACAGCAGTCATTTGCCGACAAACTAATCTGCGGATATTTTGCCCTGAAATCTTCTACAGTAACGCCTTCTTGACTAATATAAAAACCGTCAATAAATTCAGCGTCGATACACGAATAAGTTTCCTGCGCTTTTTCAAAAATATTGACGTCTTTCACTTTATCCGTATTATAATCCTCAACCATGATACCGAGCGAACGCGCTTTCATACGCATATTGATATCTTTCGTCACGAGGATGGTCTTTATGTCGGGCTGTCTTTCCGAAACGTCCATAGCGCACGAAAGGATACGGTGATCCGGTATACGCTCCGGAAATGATTTTGACACCTTTGTATGATATTCCGTACCTGCAACTATATAAAGCGTACCTTTTCCCTCTCCCAGCGATGCGCCTTTCAGGTAAAAATCATTAGAAGTAAGCGCATCCAGTTCGCGCACGAACTCACGCGCATTATAGTTAATCTGTTCGCTGCCTTTCTTAAACCGGTCTAATTCCACAAGCGCGGTAATCGGAATATATACATCATTTTCCTGAAAATTAGACAAACAATCATAATCGTGTAGAATTACGTTTGTATCAAGCACAAAATTTTTCTTCGTTTTCATATCCGTGTATTTTAAAATTAAAAATTCGACACGGTAAAGGAACAATTTTTTTTGCAATTATCATAGACAACCGGAAAATAAATTCTCGCTGAAAATCATATCGAAGGCGAACCGTTTTATTGTAAAGATTCCGTGACCGTCATGTCTGCGGGAAGAAAAACAGATGCGACGCCATCATTCGGTGGAAACTGCGGCGGTCGGCTGGCGGCTGGCGGCGGGCGGCGGGCGGCGGCTGGCGGCGGGCGGCGGCAGACGAAGTCCCGGCTATTCCAGTTCTACGACACATTCAAGCAGCCTGTTCATTTGACGACGTATAGCGGGGCTATTCCAGTTCTGCGACACATCCAAGCAGCCTGTTCATTTGACAACGTATAGCGGGGCTATTCCAGTTCTACGACTGTTATGCCGGCGCCGCCGAATTGAACGTTCTCGTCGTGGTATTTTTTTATACCCTGAACGGTCGACAGGTAATTGCGTATGAGCTGCCGCAGGATGCCTGTACCCGTACCGTGCAGTATCCTTACAGGCGAGACATCGGCAAGTATGGCGTCGTCGATGAAGTAGGTGACGGCTTGTAGCGCTTCGTCGCCACGCATGCCGCGCACGTCGATTTCCTGTTTGAAATTCAGTTTCTTCTCATATATTGAATCAGCCGTTTGTGCGCTGATAAAAGTGTTTTTCTTTTCCTCCTTTTTGATCCTGCTGCTGTTTGTTTTCTCTAACCTGTCGGTCTTGACGGTGCTTTTTATCATGCCGAATGTTACGATAACATGCCTGTCTTTTATCTCGGCGACGATGCCCGTTGCGTTTTGTCCTTTCACGCGGACGGCGTCGCCGATTCTTATTGCCGGCTGCATATCCACCTCTTCGCCTTTCGCTTTCCTCCGTATCCTGATCCTGTTTTTTGTCTCCTTACCGTCATCATTTACGTCTGAAATGACGACGGTTTTAAACGACTCCAGCTTCCGGCGTATGTCTTTTGTACGTTCTTTTTCGGCCTGAGCTTCTTTTATCTCGCGAATTGTTTTTTCGATTTCGGCATTTGCTTCGGAGAGAATCTGCTGTGCTTCTTTTTTTGCAGCCTGAACGATTTCTTTACGCTGTTTGTTGACTGCTTCCAATTCCTCTTCATAGCGTGAGATCGTAACTTCGAGTTTCTTTTCCTGTTGATGAATGTTCCGTCGTTTGTTTTCCCAGTAACGTTTGTCGCGCACAATATCCTGGAGATATTTATCCATATCGATATATTCGCTGCCGACTTTTTCGGAAGCATCGGATATGACATCTTCCGGCAGGCCTGTTTTCCGAGCTATCTCTATTGCGAAAGAACTTCCCGGGCGTCCGATTGAGAGTTTGAACAGCGGTTGCATCAGATTGCGGTCGTAGAGCATGGCTCCGTTGATTACTCCGTCGTTATTCCCGGCATAATGTTTAAGGTTTTGATAATGTGTGGTCACAATCCCGAAACTTCCGTTTTTATTGAAGCGGTCGAGTAACGCTTCGGCCAAAGCGCCTCCGATGAGGGGTTCCGTACCGCTTCCGAACTCATCGATGAGGAGTAACGTTTTTTCGTTGCAGTTCCTTACGAAGAATTTCATGTTCGTAAGGTGTGAGCTGTAAGTGCTTAAATCGTTTTCGATACTTTGTTCGTCGCCTATATCGATAAAGATACGGTCGAAGATGCCTGTCCGTGAGTTTTCATGAACGGGAATCAACAGTCCGCATTGCAGCATGTATTGTAATAATCCAACCGTTTTCAGGCATACGGATTTCCCTCCCGCATTCGGGCCGGAGATGACAAGCAGCCGTTCGTTGTCGTGCAATTCGATATCTAAGGTGACGATTTTCTTTTCCTGTTTTTTCAGCGAAAGATACAGTAGCGGGTGTACCGCATCTCTCCATTCGATGGAAGGTTTGTCGTCGACGACCGGTTTTATTCCGTTGATGTCTATGGCGAAGAGCGCTTTTGCACGGATGAAATCTATTTCCGCAAGAAAAATAAAAGACTGTATTATTTCCTGTACTGAGGGACGTATGATATCGGTGAAAGCCGTCAGTATGCGTACGGTTTCGCGTTTTTCTTTGCTCTCGAGTTCGCGTATGCGATTGTTTGCTTCGATGACGGCTTCCGGTTCGATAAAGACGGTTTTCCCCGTTGCCGATTCGTCGTGTACGATGCCGCGTATTTTTCGTTTAAAAGAAGGTGACACAGGTATCACGAGGCGTCCGTCGCGCATGGCCGGCGTTACGTCTTTATCGATAAAACCTTCTGCCTGAGCCGATTTTAATATTGAATGGAGGGTGCGCGATATATTCCCTGTCGTCGTCGTAATATCTTTACGTATTATCAGAAGTTCGGGCGACGCGTTGTCTTTCATTTTGCCGTATTTGTCGAGTATGCCCTCTATCTTTGAGATAATATGCGGGAACACACGTATGTCGCCTGTCATGTCTGTAAGCGCAGGGTATTTTATTTCATCATTTTCTGCCGTATGCCTTAAAAAGCGTACGATATCGCAGATCGTCATAAGCGAACGTTTCAGATCGAAGAGTTCTTTTTCATCGAGGAAGGTGCCTTCCGGTCTGATACGCCTGAGAGAAGGGCGCACATCTATAAAATAATCGGTCGGAAATGGATCGTCGTCCATGATGATTTGTACAAACTCGCTTGTCTGTTCCAGTTTTTTTTTGAAGGCGTGAATGTCGGAAGAAAATTTTATACTGTCCACACATTCTTTACCTAAAACACTGAGGCATTTATTGTCGATCAACTGCCTGATTTTATCGAAACCGATTTTTTGTTCGAAATTATTCGGGTATGTTATATCCATGAATTTATTCTACTGCAATATTGTTTTCCATACGAATTTCAGGGCGCAGTATAAATTCCAACTTTTCTTTCCCGCGCCGTAGTTTGAATGAGCACGTATTATTTCCCGACGGATTGATAAAAGGCGCATATTTAAACAGGTATGAAAAAACCGTCAGGTTTTTTTTGTCGTTAAATTCCTTTACTGTCTGTGGATATTTAATTTCGTCCCAATACATGCAATCAGGAAATCCGTTGGCATCGGCAAACCGTGTGTTTTCGTCGCGTAATTTCAGCGTATTGAAAATAAACCGGCGGTAGGCGGCGGTTAATTGCTGCGATGTGCGGTCCATGCGTTTATCTTCGATCGCATCGATCCTGTCATACGGCAGTATACCGGCATTGGCTGCCGGAGAATAAGGGTCGACGGATGCAATTTCCGATATATTATCTATGTTATAATTAATGCCGGTGTAGTTATATTTTTTTTTGGATAGCCGGAATTGTACATTCCTGCCGTATTTCATGTAAGGAAATTGCATACACATAAGAGGGATATGGATAAATGCGAAATTTTCGAGTGAATAAGTCTCGTCCAAAAGTTCGTTTGCTTCACATTCCCAAATGATACGCCCGTCTTTCAGTTTCCGGTCTTCAAGACGGAGTCCGAGTTTCAGTATGTATTCGGCTTCGGTTTCGATGGTATTGGGAGGCAGGAATGGAAATTTTGTCATGCGGTCGCGCGTCATATCATAGCGGTATTCATAATGGCGGTCGTCGTCTTCCGGTTTGGCGATACGGTCGTTTTTCCTGTTTTTTTTCTGTTTATAGTTAGGATTCTTGTTGAATGAATAATATATCTGTATCATCAGGTCGGGATTCACAGGGTCGTATTTCAGATTCCTCTTCATTAGTTCCGTTTTAATGATGTCGTTCATCTTTTCCGCCAATTCGGGACGGTTGTTTTCTTCGCCGATAAAATCAAACGACTTGAAAACGGAAAAGTCTATTTCATCTTTTGTTTGAACGGTTATGAACGGACATGTGAAAAGCCGCTCGTGCGTGTGTTCGACGGCATACATGGCAAAAGCCGTAGCCAGTTGGTCTTCAGATATGGAATGAGTGTCTTTACATTCTTTTTTTATTTTGATTTTGTGCCCGTCGCCGGCGAAATTCCTGATTGTCAGTTCTACGGTATCTTTCCCTTCGGGATTCAGGAAAAGATAGATGTCATCCAATACATTTTCGGTAACAGGCACGCCTTCGACAGCTTCGATGATATCGTAAGGTTGTATTCCGGAGCGTTCTGCCGGCGAATTCGGATATACGCTTGTTATCACAGGCTTGTTTTTCCCCCAGTGTGGATCGTTACTTATCTCATAACTAAAACCGTAACGACATGATATCTCCTGCGCATTTGCTGCAAATACCGGAATGATAACCGCGATAATAAAAAATATACGTTTCATAAAAACAGGTGTAAAATTGATTTTATAAGGCAAAGTTAGATATATTTTTATAATTGGCAATATTTTTGCCGTTGGCAGAAAGGAAAGGTTGAAAAAATAAGTATAAATATATGAATTAACAAGCAGAAATGATGAATCGGGAGACAGAGAAAACGTATTCGGATATAAATCCGGAATTTGAAAACATGCAAAAAGACAGGACAGATTTGCAGGTAAATACTGAAAAGACGTCAGGAAATTTTGGGCCGTCTGACAATATGTCTGATGGAGTAAAGTCTGTGGAACAGACGGATACAAAGGAAGGCGAAAAAGAAGGAACGGGGATGACTGCCGCTTCCGATGCTTCCGGTGCGAAAACGGAAGCATCGGCCGGCGACCGGGCGGAAGCTGATCCGGCGGATGATCGCAGTTCAATCGGCGGGGATGATGAAAATAAATCGAAAGAGCCGTCGTTGGAGGAGAAATATATCCGGCTGAACGATGCACATCTGCGTTTGATGGCGGAATTTGATAATTTCCGGAAACGCACTTTACGCGAAAAAGCCGATTTGATAAAAAGCGGCGGCGCTACGGTTCTAACAAACCTTCTTCCTGTAATTGATGATTTTGAACGTGCGTTAAGTACTTTAAATGCTGCCGGAAATATTACGTCTGTCGGTGAAGGTATAAAACTGATATATGACAAATTCATGGGTTATCTGTCGCAACAGGGAGTTAAATCGATTGAGGCCATAGGGAAGCCTTTTGATACGGAACTGTTCGAAGCTATAGCAGCCATTCCCGCGCCGGAAGAATGCATGAAGGGGAAAGTAATTGATTGTGTGCAGACCGGTTATACGCTGTATGATAAAGTATTGCGACATGCTAAAGTTGTTGTGGGAGAATGAAATTGCCGTCTGCTGGAATAAATAATGGGAAAAATGGCGAAAAAAGATTATTATGAAGTTTTAGGCGTTAGTAAAAACGCAAGCGCAGACGAGATGAAAGCCGCTTACCGGAAGAAAGCGATTCAGTATCATCCCGATAAAAATCCGGGAGATAAAGATGCGGAAGAGAAATTCAAGGAAGCGGCGGAAGCTTACGATGTGTTAAGTAATCCCGAGAAACGTCAGCGTTACGACCAGTTTGGTCATGCGGGCGTTGGAAGTTCGGCTGCCGGAGGCGGGTTTAGCGGCGAAGGAATGTCTATGGACGATATATTTAAACAGTTCGGAGATTTGTTCGGCGGACATTTCGGCGGATTCGGCAGTTTCGGCGGATTCGGCAGTTTCGGCAGTCGTTCGCGTAGCGGCGGAGGACGTGCCGTTCAAAAAGGCTCGGACCTGCGCGTTAAAGTGAAGCTTAACCTGAAGGAAATAGCGCGTGGCGTTGAGAAAAAGATAAAAGTGAATAAATATGTCGCATGTACGGCCTGTCACGGTAGCGGTGCGAAAGATGACAAAAGTATTACTGCTTGCCGGACGTGTCATGGAAGCGGATACGTCACCCGTGTTGCGAATACGATATTGGGGCAGATACAGACGCAGTCCGTCTGTCCTGACTGCGGCGGCGGCGGGCAGACGATCCTCAACAAATGTCATGTGTGTAACGGCGAAGGGGTCGTCCGCAATGATGAAGTGATAAGTATCAATATACCGGCCGGGGTGATGGAAGGTATGCAGCTTTCCTTGCGCAGCAAAGGAAATGCTGCACGTCGCGGCGGCATAAACGGCGATCTGCTTGTCGTAATCGAAGAAGAACAGGATAAAGATCTTGTACGTGATGAAAACGACCTGATATATAACCTCCTGCTCAGCATTCCGCAGGCCGTACTCGGCGATACGGTTGAAGTGCCGACGGTGGAAGGACATGCAAAAGTGAAGATCGAAGCCGGAACGCAGCCCGGTAAAGTGTTACGCTTGCGAGGCAAAGGATTGCCGTCGGTAAATGGATACGGTACCGGCGACTTGCTTGTGAATATCAGCGTTTATATACCCGAAGTATTATCCTCCGACGAGAAAGCGGGAATACGCCAAATGCAATCTTCTCCGAACTTTCAACCTGACCAATCCATTAAAGAAAAGATATTTAATAAATTCAGAAATTTTGTAAGCTGACAAAAATGTTTTTTATTATGAGCCTTTTTGAAAATAATTCGTTACTTTTGTACGATTTATTAAAAAGAAGGCAAAATGGGAACTTATAAAACAATACGACGGGCATTAATATCCGTCTATTATAAAGACGGTTTGGACGATATAATTAAAGAACTTTACCGGAATGACGTCCGCATCGTATCGACTGGAGGTACGCAGCAATATATAGAATCAACAGGTATTCCTTGCGAATCCGTTGAATCACTGACGGGTTATCCGTCAATTTTGGGCGGAAGGGTCAAGACGCTCCATCCGAAAATATTCGGCGGTATACTTGCCCGGCGTGATAATGAAAACGACAGGGAACAGGCCGAACTGTACGGGATACCGGAAATAGACCTGGTGATTGTAGATTTATATCCGTTCGAGGATACCGCAGCTTCCGGTGCAGGAGAACCGGATATCATTGAGAAGATAGACATCGGCGGTATTTCGTTGATACGTGCAGCCGCCAAAAATTATGAAGACGTTTTGATTGTCGCATCGAAAAACCAATATTGCCCCTTGCTGTCTCTGCTGGCAGAAAATGGCGCGCAGACAACGATAGAAGACCGCCGCTGGTTTGCCGGACAGGCATTTGCCGTTTCGTCCGCTTACGACAGCGCGATTTTTAATTATTTCGATAGAGGCGACGGTGGGTCGGCATTCCGTATGGCTGCCGACCGGGCGCATGTGATGCGTTATGGGGAAAATCCTCACCAGAAAGGCGTGTTTTACGGCGATATTGACGCCTTGTTTGACAAACTCCACGGCAAGGATATCTCGTATAATAATCTGCTTGATATAGATTCGGCAGTAACGCTTATCGACGAACTCGACGAACTGACGTTCGCTATTCTGAAACATAACAATGCCTGTGGTATCGCTTCGCGTCCGACGATGATCGAGGCGTGGAAAGATGCTTTGGCCGGAGATCCCGTTTCTGCCTTCGGCGGTATATTAGTGACAAACGACACGATAGATAAAGAGACTGCCGAGGAAATAAACAAGATATTTTTCGAGGTGGTAATCGCTCCCTGTTACACGGATGATGCGTTGGATGTACTTATGCGGAAAAAGAACCGTATCATATTGAAACGCAAGACTTCGGGAGATGTTTCCGTAAAACAGTTCCGTTCTTTGCTCAATGGTGTGCTGGTGCAGGAGCGTGACTTGAGTATACAGACGCCTGCCGACCTTGAACCGATGACAAAGAAAACGCCCTCAGATGCGGAGATTGCAGATTTATTGTATGCAAACAAACTGGTTAAACATAGTAAGTCGAATGCAATAACGCTTGTCAAAAACAAACAATTGTGTGCAAGTGGAGTAGGACAGACTTCGCGAGTTGACGCACTTAAACAAGCCATCGAAAAAGCTCGTTCGTTCGGCTTTGGACTGAATGGCGCGGTGATGGCCTCAGATGCATTTTTCCCTTTTCCCGATTGTGTGGCGATTGCAAGGGAAGCAGGTATTACCGCCGTTATACAGCCCGGCGGTTCCATCAATGATAAAGCTTCGGTAGCATATTGTGACGAACATGGTATGAGTATGGTAAAAACAGGGATCCGTCATTTTAAACATTGATATATTTCAGGCATTAATAGATTTTTTAATAAAGATAGATAAGCATATGGGATTATTCTCTTTTACTAAAGATATTGCAATTGACTTGGGTACGGCCAATACGATCATTATATGTGATGATAAGATTGTGGTTGATGCGCCTTCGGTTGTTGCGCTCGACAGACGGACAGACAAGGTGCTTGCCGTTGGAGAACAGGCTCGTCTGATGTATGAAAAGACTCACGATGAGATACGTACCATACGTCCTCTGGGGGATGGCGTTATTGCAGACTTTTATGCTGCGGAACAGATGATACGCGGCATGATAAAAATGATAAACTTTAGAAACCGTTGGTTTTCCCCTCCGTTGCGCATCGTCATTTGCGTTCCGTCGGGCGCTACTGAGGTAGAACGCCGTGCGGTGAGGGATTCGTCGGAACGGGCGGGTGGACGTGAAGTCTATTTGATTGACGAACCGATGGCGGCGGCGGTAGGAATTGGTCTTGATGTGGAGGCGCCGGAAGGACATATGGTTGTGGATATCGGCGGAGGTACGACGGAAGTTGCCGTCATTTCTCTGGGCGGTATTGTGACCAAGACGTCTATCCGCACGGCAGGAGATGTTTTTACCGAGGATATCATGGAATATATGCGCCGGCAGCATAATGTCAAAGTTGGAGAACGTACGGCGGAGATGATAAAAATAAATGTAGGTTCCGTACTTACATCGCTGGATAATCCGCCGGCCGATTTTGTCGTTCACGGCCCCAACCAAATGACGTCGCTCCCGATGGAGGTGCCGATTTCATATCAGGAAATGGCTCATTGTCTTGATAAATCAATCATTAAGGTGGAGGTCACAATTATGAATACGCTGGAAAATACCCCGCCGGAATTATATTCGGATATTGTGCGTAACGGAATTTTTCTAACGGGCGGAGGGGCGCTCATGCGCGGTCTGGAAAAACGCTTGACGGACAAGATAAACATTAAGTTTCATGTTGCCGAAGACCCTCTTCGTGCCGTTGCACGGGGAACAGGCGTTGCCCTGAAGAATCTGAATAAATTCAATTTCCTGTATAGGAGTTAATTCCGGTTATGCAAAAACTGCTGGCGTTTCTCATCTCGAAAAGGCATTGGATTTTATTTCTTTTATGTGAAGTGATCTCATTTTCAATTATATACAGAAATAATGCATATCAGCGCAATATCATGTTGAGTTCGGCAAATGTAATTACAGGCAGTATGATGTCGGTGTCTAATACCGTATTTTCTTATCTCAACCTTCGAAAGGTCAATCAAGAGCTTCTTGAACAGAATAGCATGCTTGCAAAGGAAGTCGTCCGCCTGCATGAACAGCTTAAAAACAGTGCGCTTGATACAACTGATTTCCGCAGCGTTTTTTTGAATGATACCATGCGCAGTCATGAAGGTTACACATACGAATACATAACGGCAAGAGCGGTAAACAACAGTGTTGGCTATGTAAATAATTATATTACGGTCAATAAAGGCTCTGCCGACGGTATACGTCCTGATATGGGCGTTATTTCCGTCCGTGGCGTGGCCGGCATTGTTGTGACGGTTAAAGAGCATTATTCGGTTATAATATCCCTCCTTAACACCGGTAGATATAAATTGAGCTGTAAGGTGAAAGATTCCAATTATTTCGGTGCGTTAACATGGAAAGGCGATAATATATCGTATGCTTACTTGGAGGAGCTGCCTACCCATGCTGTGTTTCATGTCGGCGACACGGTGGTGACAAGCGGTTATTCGGCCATCTTCCCGCCTGATATCATGGTAGGCGTCGTGGAGTCGTATGATAAACAGCGTGACGATAATTTTTATTCTTTAAAAGTGCGTCTTGCTACCGATTTCCAGTCGTTAGACGCTTTATGTGTGATTAGTAATAATTCGCAGGAAGAACAAAGGGAAATAGAACGGGAGACGATAAAAAATGATTAAGTTCCGGTTTTACATAACTGTTTATTTTGTCATATTTGTATTGTTACAGGTATTGGTGATGAATAACGTACATTTGTTTAACTTTGCGACGTCGTTCATTTATATTTACGTATTTTTGAAATTCCCTGTCGACATGACACGCATGAGCGTTATTTTTATGTCGTTTCTGCTCGGCCTTACGATTGATATATTTTCAAATACTTTTGGCATGCATGCTGCCGCGTGTTCGTTTGCCGGTTTTATACGTAAACCTTTGCTGGAGCGTTTTGTAGATATAAAAGACCTGCCGGAAGGGAGTATACCTTCCTATAAGTTATTCGGATTCGGAAAATTTATCCGTTACGTTTTCATAATGACGGTTCTCCATCATGTTGCATTGTTTGTGATAGA
>JAITBC010000118.1 GCA_031283785.1 Tannerella sp.
GGTAGTCGTCACGTACTGGTCGCAGAAAAAAACCGATATTACCGGCTCCATCACTTCCGTAAATGAGAAAACGATTTCCGAACGTCAGGCTGTTAACGTATTCGACGCATTGCAGGGCGTAGCTCCAGGCGTGCAGATACTGAGCGCTTCCGGCGCTCCTGGCGGTGATATGACCGTACGTATTCGCGGCGCATCAACGCTTTCCGACTCAGGCGTTGACCCACTGTATATTGTCGACGGCGTCCAGACGAGCGATATCAGTTCCATCAATCCGGACGACATCAAATCGATGGAAATATTGAAAGATGCAGCCTCCGCTTCCGTTTACGGTTCCCGTTCCGCAAACGGCGTAATATTAATTACTACGAAAAAAGGAGAAATCGGTAAGCCTCGATTAGAAGTGAAATATCTGAACAGTTACAGTCGCTTGTCACATAAGATTCCTCAAGCCAATCGTTTGGAACGTGAAATATTCGACCGCTCGAATGCAACGCGTGGAAACGAATCTGTCGGATTAGCACCATATCCTGCCGATTCTGTAGCGCTTAACCGTAATGCCGATAACGATTATCAGGATTTGATGACGCATACCGCCGTACGTAATCAGATAGACGTGAGTCTGTCCGGCGGTTCCGATAAGATTAAATATCGCGGCAGCATGCAGTATCTCGATGATGAAGGGATTGTGCTGAATACGTTTTTCAAAAGGTTAAGCGGACGGTATAACATAAACTACCTTGCTACCGACAGGCTTACGTTAAATACCATCTTTAATCTTGCCTATACCGACAAGAACAACACGAATGAAGGCAAAGTTATTCAACAGGCATTGCAGCGTCCTCCGCATTTTACGCTCTATTATCCCGACGGTACATGGATGTATGACAACGGTGGACGTAAAAATCCTGTTGCCGAAGCCTATCTCCGTAAAAACGAAACCGAGCAGTACCGTATTACCGTCTACCAGGACATGGATTTCAAATTAACAGGATGGCTGAAAGCGCACGGCGATTTTGCCGTTAACACAGGTTATGACGATACGGAAACTTTCAACTCAAAACTGCTTGAAACGGCAACTCCTCCCTTGAACAGCGGTACGTCTGCGTCCCGATTATCCCGTTATATGCAAGGAAATATGCTATTGGCAGCCGATAAGATGTTCGCAAGGCATCATTTGCAGCTTTTTGCCGGTGGAACTTTCGAAAAAAACGATATAAAGAACATGAAAATCAGCGGCAGAAATTTCTCGACCGAACTTATCACGACGATGAATGTAGCCGGAGAACTGCTTCCTGCCGATACCTATACGGATGGTACGGCAAACGCTCTTGTCGGTTTCTACGGACGTTTGGGCTATGATTACGAAAGCCGTTATTTGATGAATGCCACAATCCGATCGGATGGTTCTTCAAAATTCGGCAAAGACAACCGCTGGGGATATTTCCCTTCCATCAGCGTCGCATGGCGGTTCTCTGACGAAGCGTTCATGAATTGGTCGGATACGTGGCTTAAAGACTGCAAATTAAGAGCCGCATACGGTATGACCGGCAATCAGGCGATAGGCAATTATGATGCTCAAACCGAATTTGTGCTCGGATCGTATGCCTACAATAATCAGAGTGGTGTGAGAACTTCCGCCAAAATGGGCAATCCTTTGTTGAAATGGGAAGTCACCGAACAATACAATGCCGGTATCGACCTGACAGCCTTAAATGGAAAATTTACTTTTACGGGCGATTATTACGTCAAAAATACAAGTGATTTACTTTACGATGCCGACCTGCCTTTCGAAGTAGGTTATTCCGACGGAGTACGAACCAACCTTGGAGGAGTACAGAATAAGGGAATAGAACTGATGCTTTCGTATACGGTATTTGACAGCCGTAATTTTTCGTGGACAACGACAGCTTCCTGGTCTACGAATAAAAATAAAATAACGGCTTTACCCGGAGGAGACCGCGTAGACGATATCTGGTGGGTAGGAGAAGGAGCCGAAGCCGGTACGTTTTACGGATGGAAACAGTCAGGAGTTTATTCATACAATGAATCCAATGCATGGACGGAAGATTTCGTAACAAGGCTGACGCCGGTTTTCGTCATGGATGAATTTGGAAATGTAATTCTTGACAAGCAGAGAAATCCTACTTTATCAGGATACCTCTTACCCGACGGACAAGTTTATAACGGCACTGTACGACAACAGACTTCCAGCGGAAGCGCATTAGGCGCCGGCGATCTTATCTGGCAGGAGTTGCCTGATGCAAACGGCGTCATCAATGGCGATGTCGGCAACGAAGACCGTCAGATTCTTGGCAGCGGACAGGCTTCCTGGTTCGCCGGATGGCAAAACAGTATCAAATACATGAATTTTACACTCTCATTTAATTTCTATGCAAGTTTCGGAGCGCACGTATATAATGAAGATAAAAGGAACAGGGCCGTATATGCTACGACCAACGTCACTCCCGATCCTTATTTTGTATTGAATATGTGGAAATATCCCGGTCAGAATACAGACGCCTACCGCAGGGGTAATTATACATACAACACA
>JAITBC010000125.1 GCA_031283785.1 Tannerella sp.
TTGTTTTTATAGACCAGTTGACCGTATTGCCTGAAATTTTTCATTCTGAGATCCCTGCAGAACTTGCCGCAGAACTTCGTCGATGTAAAACGGACGACGAAGCTAAAGAGATTGGAATAGAATGGAGCGTCCGGCAGTGTGAAGATTTAATTAAACACGGCGTTCCCAGCATTCATTTTTATACATTTATGGCAACCGACAGCGTCCGTAAGATAGCGAGAGAAATCTATTGACGTCGGGGGCGTTATTACAAGACTGAATAAAGGGTGAATAATTATGTGGATAGCGTTTAAGACGATTTTTTTTTATGTTCTCATGGTAATCCTGCTGTTTAACAGCTGTACGACAAAATATTCGGATCCGTATTCCGCCAAAAATGTCGCTAAAAATCTTAGTAGACAGTATTCCACCGAAATAGAGATAGTAGAAGTAAAGAAAAAGAGAGATTCCGATGGGAAAAAATACAATGAATATCTTTTAAAGGATAAAATACGGGGTTTTTTATTTGAAGCCGGTTCGTATATAAAGATGGATCGGCATATTATTTTGTATTATAAAGAACGATGGGATTATTATTCACGTGATTTGATGCGGTATTATCATGACGATGTGATGCAGATTGCCGATAAATACGGAATCTTGTTGATACCGCCTCTTCAGGAACTGCCGGAAGTTAGCGCGAAAGCGTATTCTCCGGTATATGCGTTCGATTCTGTCTTTATTCACTCCCCGGGACAATTGGATGCGGTCGTTGATTTGTATGTCGAACTTGCGCATTTTTATAATTTCAGTTATGTCCGCTATCACAAAAATGAGACAAAAAATCCGAGATTCATATTAAGCTATCTTCCTGAAAACGAACCGGACAGGAGCGGATGTGTGAAGATCTGCTATCTTCGATATTTAGATTACCGGATAGACAGGGATGATGCAGAGCCTTACTCATACAGGGAAAAAGAAAAGTATATAAATTATATTCCCGGAAAAGATGAAGTCCGTAAAAAGTTATATCAATCATGGAATGATGCTGTTGACAGAGGAAAAATCGTTCGGGAGAAAGTTGAATGTGAGAGAGAGCAGGGGCGGTGGCGGGATTATTATTTTCACCTTAAATCCGCAAGTCGGTAGTCATCAAAAAAAAACAAAGCGCTGATATAAAATAAAGGCATTGCTAACTATATATGGATTCTAACAAGATAAAGAACGCAAATAGTTGAATTTCACATATATAAATTGGGCAAAAGCAGAAACGCCGTACTTAATTAGCAATGCCGCTGATTTCAGGTTTTCAGGGAAAAGGAGTCGTATGACGATTTTATTCATTATATTTGCATATTATTATTCTTTGATCAAAAAAAATGACGGATGTTTTTTAAAGATGTAATAGGGCAGGAGGAGTTGAAGAGGCAGTTGACGGAAACGGCGCGCAGAGGGTTTATCCCCCATGCGCGGTTATTTTGCGGGGCGGATGGGAACGGCGGTTTTCAACTGGCGCTTGCCTATGCCCGTTATCTGAACTGTACCGGGCGCGGGGAGACGGATTCGTGCGGGAAATGTCCTTCGTGTCTTAAATATAACGAATTTGCGCATCCTGATTTACATTTTGTATTTCCAATGGTATCCAATAAGAGCGCAAAAAAGGAGGTGTGTGATGATTATCTCCCCGAATGGCGCGAGTTCCTGAAAGAACGGATTGCGAGTCGTACATATTTTAATATTGATACATGGTTGATTCGGATGGGCGCTGAAAACAAGCAGGCTGTCATTTATGCGGCTGAAAGCGATAATATCATTCACAGGATGAATTTGCGGATCTATGAGGCGGATTATCGTATTCTGTTTGTGTGGATGCCGGACAGGATGAATATAGCCTGTGCCAACAAATTGCTTAAGATTATTGAAGAACCGCCGGCAAATACCGCCATACTGATGGTTACGGACAGCCCGGATATGGTGTTGGGCACTGTCGTGTCGCGTTCGCAGGCAATTCAGGTACGTCCGATACCTTCCGTAACATTGGCCGGGGCGCTGGCCGGTATATGGGATTTATCGGAAGATGATGCGATGCATGTGGCGCATCTGTCGGGAGGAGATTATCTGAAAGCGACGGAATTGCTTGCCGTAAAGAATGATAACAGTTATTTCCTGGAGCAGTTTAAAGCCATCATGCGAAACGGATGGACAAGGGACGTCGTGGCCATGAAATCTTTTTCCGAAGATATGGCATCCATGGGGAGGGAGCGACAAAAAAATTTTTTGGCGTTTTGCCAGCGTCAGATACGTGAGAACTTTATAAAATCCCTGAACGAGCCGTCTTTAAATTATATGAACAGGGAGGAGGAGGATTTTGCACGTAATTTTTCACCTTATGTGAACGAGCGTAACGTTATGGATATGATGGATGAATTATCGCTGGCGGAGAGACATATTGCTCAGAATGTAAATTCAAAGATGGTGTTTTTCGACCTCTCCATGCGTATAATAGTTTTGATAAAGAGATAATTAATCGGTTAAATATGAAACGAACAGTATTTTTTATGACACTTACAGGCTTAATATCCGCTCTTTGCGGCTGTATCCCAAAGAATGAGAAATTGCAGTATCCGGTTGCAGAGAAACAGGATGTCGGCGATGATTATTTCGGTACAATTGTTGCCGATCCGTATCGCTGGATGGAAGATGACACAACGAAAGCCGTAGCCGACTGGGTGGCGGCGGAAAACAACATTACAGATGCGTATCTGGGCAAGATTCTTTTCCGTGAACAGCTGAAACAGCGGTTAACCGATCTTACCGATTATGAGAAATTCGGCATGCCGTTTAAAAAGCACGGCAAGTACTATTATTACAAAAATGACGGATTACAGAACCAGAGTGTCCTGTACGTGAAAGAAACGCTCGACGGCGAAGCCTCTGTTATGCTTGATCCGAATAAATTATCGGAAGACGGTACGGTTGCCCTTTCGGAAATATCATTTTCAAATGACGGTAAATACATGGCTTATACGATTTCGCGCAGCGGGAGCGACTGGCGCGAGATTTATGTGATGGATATAGCGACGAGACAGTTGACATCCGATCATATATGCTGGGCTAAGTTCACCGACGCCCGGTGGCGGGACGAAGGATTTTATTACAGCGCTTATGACGCTCCCGAAGAAGGCAGGGAATTTTCAGGGATGAATGAAAATCATAAGATTTATTATCATAAGCTGAATACGGATCAAAAAGCGGATATGCTTGTTTATGAGAATAAAAAATACCCGAAACGTTTCTATACGGCATGGGTTGATGACGACGAGACGCTGCTGTTCGTCTTCGAGTCGGGCGAAGGACGTGGGAACCGTCTTTTTGTAAAGGATCTGCGTCGTCCGGAGGCTTCGTTTGTTCAGCTTGCGGAAGATTTTGATTATGAATACAGTCCGGTGGAAGTAACGGGCGAAACAGTTTATTTTTATACGAATTACGGAGCGCCGAAATATCGTTTGATGAAAGCTGATATAAACGCGCCGGAATTAAAACACTGGACGGAGGTCGTCCCGGAGGATGAAAATGTCCTTAACAGCGTATCGTTTATCGGAGGGAAGATGATCTTGACATATACTAAAGATGCTTCCGATCATGCTTATGTTTATTCGATCGACGGCAAACGGGAGTATGAAGTTACGCTTCCGACATTCGGTTCGATTGGCTTTAGCGGAGATAAAGATGATAAAGAAGCGTTTTACCTTTTCACGTCTTTTACGTTCCCGAGTACAATCTATAAATATGATATTGAGAGAAACAGATCGGAAAAATATCTTGCACCGGATGTCAGGTTCAATGCGGATGATTTTATAACCGAACAGGTGTTTTATCAGAGTAAGGACGGAACGCGGATACCGATGTTCATCACTTACAAAAAAGGATTGCAGCGTGACGGGCGGAATCCTGTTTATTTATATGCCTACGGAGGGTTTAACATCAGCCTGTCGCCTGCGTTTTCAACCTGGCGGATACCCTTCCTTGAAAACGGAGGTATATATGCCCAGGCAAACCTGCGGGGTGGGGGTGAATACGGAGAAGCATGGCATATTGCCGGGACAAAGATGCAAAAGCAGAATGTCTTTGACGATTTTATTGCTGCGGCCGAATATCTCATTACCGAAAATTATACGACGAATAAAAAGATTTGTATTGCCGGAGGTTCTAATGGAGGCCTCCTTGTAGGCGCTGTCGTCAATCAGCGTCCGGAACTGTTCGGCGTAGCCCTTCCGGCCGTAGGCGTCATGGATATGTTACGCTACCATAAGTTTACTGTCGGCTGGAATTGGGCCAGCGATTACGGAACGAGTGAGGAGAGCCGTGAAATGTTTGAATACCTTTACGGATATTCGCCTCTTCATACGATAAAAAATGACGGGACGCCCTATCCTGCCGTATTCGTCACGACAGCCGACCATGACGACCGCGTAGTACCGGCACATTCGTTTAAATATACGGCCACCCTTCAGGCCGCAGATACGGGCGACGCTCCCAAGCTTATTCGAATAGAAACAAAGGCCGGGCATGGAGCCGGAAAGCCGGTTGGGAAGATCATCGAGGAGTATACCGACGTATATTCCTTTGCAATGTATAACCTGAGTATGAAACCGAAATTTTGAAACGGCATAATATAATAGCCTCCCTGTCCGGATATTTTCCCTGAGGATATATCCGGATAAGGGGTTATTTTATATTCGGTTTTTCCAGTCCGTAACCTTTTGTTTTGTCTTCACGTTTTAACCATAGCGCCATGAATAGCGCCAAAAGACCGAAGCCTGTGAAGATGATCATGGGAAGCGTGTAATCGAAACGACTTGTGCCTCCTTCCGTTATTGTACAATATTTGTCGAGAACCCATCCTATCAGCATCGGGACAAGGCTCAGTCCTATGTTTTGTACCCAGAATATCAATGCATATGCCGTTCCGAGTTTGTTTTCCGGGATGATTTTAGGCACGGAGGGCCACATGGCAGAGGGAACAAGAGAGAAGGCGATTCCTAACAGTATCATAAGTGATGATGCAAACCACCAGATGTTTAATACCGGCAGCGAAAATAAAGCATGTACGGCAATCAGTATCACCGAGCCGATAATCATGATCGTAGCGCCTTTTCCCTTTCTGTCGTATATTCCACCAAAAAGAGGCGTCAGCAGGATAGTTCCGAACGGGAGTATCGCCGGTATGTTGCCTGCCAGTTCGGGAGCAACATTATATTTGTTGATCATTAATGACGTTGCATATTTGAGGAATGGAAATACCGCCGAGTAGAACAGGACGCAAAGCATGGCAACGAGCCAGAACCCTTTATTAGTAATAATGAAACCGATATCTTTTAACCGGAACGGCTCTTCTTTTTCTTCTTCTGTTCCGGTTAATGATTTATCAAATTTCTTATCCATCACGCAAAAAACGAGATAGGCTATAAGGCCGATACATAACGCGCCGAGGCCTAACAAAATCGGAGCGGATAAACTTTTAAAATGTTGAGCTAAAGGGATTGTTGTCGACATCGCAAGCGCTGTCCCGAGGCGGGCTACGGCTACCAGGATGCCCATTGCCAATGCCATTTCATATCCTTTAAACCAGCGGACAATCACTTTTGTTACGGTAATACCCGACGATTCAATACCCAGCGCAAAAACGGCAAATCCGGCGCCGGCAAGAAAAACCTGCGTTCTCAAGCCGAAGATTTCTCCTTCGAAAGCCTGCGATACCGCATAATATTTCAGGCCGCATCCGATAATCATAAGCACACAGGCACAGACGCCCGTAATACGCGCTCCGAGTTTATCCAATACCATGCCGCTGAAGATAAGCATAAAGAGGAATACATTGAGCCAGCCGTATGCCATATTGAATATTCCGTATTCAGTCGGCGTCCAGTTAAATTCATCTTTCAGCAAATCCATCAGCGGCGCCATTACATCGGTGATGAAATAACCGCAGAACATCGTGAAAGCGACTACAATCAAGACACTCCAACGTGCAAGCGGAGAGTCGTTCAGTTTTTTTCGTAAACTTTCCGTCATGGTTAAATTCGAGTGTTATTTAATAGCATTTGGGAACAGAGGCAATGTTTCCGCTACCACAAATGTGCTTCCTCCTATAAATATGAAATCTTTAGCGGATGCTTTTTTTATTGCATCGGAGACAGCTTCCCTTACGCTTTTGAAGCTTTTACCGTTAAGGCCGAGAGCTTCGCCTTTTTCCGCCAGCTCTTTGGCCGGCATAGCCCTGCTTCCACGCGCCTGCGTAAAATAGCATGTTGCATTTTGGGGTATTAACGACAGTATGCCTTCAATATCTTTGTCTTTTGATATTCCTATGATAACATGTATCTTTTCGTGTCGCCTTGCCTCGTTCATCAACATCTTGTAGTTTATCTTCCAGGCTCCTGTATTATGGCCTATGTCGCATATTATCCTGGGCGCGGCATGAATTTCCTGCCAGCGTCCCATAAATCCCGTCATTTTCGTCACGTTCAAAAAGGCTTTTCTTATGGCCGGAAGCCGGATCTGCGTGCCGGAGTTAGTCAGTATTTTCAATGCTGATAATACAATTTGGGCATTCATTTTTTGAGCCGGTCCGCATAATTCTCCTTTCAGTACTCCATGATCTGTCGTTTCAAAAAACCATGAACCGTCGTATTGCATTTCTGCATATGTGAGCGTATCTTTTTCCGTCGCAAAAGTTATGGACGATGATTTCTCAAAAGCTTTCGATGTGAAGAAATGGAAAAGCTCTTCATCGTTCATCTCACCGATGATGACCGGTACATTGCGTTTGATGATTCCGGCTTTTTCTTCGGCTATCTTTAATAATGTATCTCCGAGAAAGCTCGTGTGTTCAAGGCTTATGCTCGTTATTATGCTTAATATGGGCTGTATGATGTTTGTACTGTCATACTTCCCGCCCATACCCGTTTCAATAATGGCATACGTAACCTTTTTATGCCTGAAATAATCAAAAGCCATGGCAGAAATAAGTTCAAAAAAAGAAGGTTTCTCTCTTTCGATAAATTTCGTGTTTTTCCCGATGAAATCAGTTACAAATTGCTGTGTTATAGGCCTCCCGTTGATGCGTATGCGTTCTCGGAAGTCAATAAGGTGGGGCGATGTATAAAGACCGACCTTATGTCCTGCAGACTGCAATATTGCCGCAATCAAATGAGCGACCGAACCTTTTCCGTTCGTTCCGGCAACATGTATGGTTTTGTACCTTTTGTGCGGATTCCCCGCCAAATCATCTAACGCAATACTTCGTTCCAATCCCGGCTTATAAGCAATTGAACCGTACTTATGAAAAGCTGGGGTACGATCGTATAAATAATCCAATGTCTCTTCGTAATTCATATATTATATTAAAAGCAAGTAAAAAAATAGTTTTTTCATTCAAATTTCCCGTTAAGGACGCGTAAAACTACACTGTTTATTCTTATTTACCGCAAAAAAAAGAGTTAAAAAAATAAAAAGGGGAGAAATATTGAACAAAAAGAATCATTTTAACCATTTTAATGCCTTTTTGGATAATCAAATAACTTTTGAGTAGCGATATATTTTATTTTTCGGTTGTTTATGATAATTGCAAAAAAACTGTTTCTCTACGGGGTCGAATTTTTAATTTTAAAATAACACGGATATGAAACGAAGAGAAGTTCTCGCCGTATTTCCGTTGACGGATTGTCACGCACAGGCAATCTTCCGGCAGCTATCCGGATGTAATGGACTGCAGGTAGCTTAACAGTTGGTCGAAAAAGTACTGGAAATCATTTTTATCTTCCGGCGGGATAATGGAAAAATCATACCGGGAGTTTTCCGAATGTTTGATGCCGACTTTGAATGTTGACGGATGTTGCAGAAACAGATAATACATTGGAGGCGACTGCTCGCCGGTAAAATCTAACAGCAAATCTGCCGGCAGACAGTTGAACTGTCGCTGCAAACTTTTATCCGGGAAGCCCCACATGTTTATGTCTTTATCGGCGCGAAGCAACAAATAGTTTGAATACCATGTCGGGACGTCTTTTGTCGTTGGCGCGTAAATGGCGGTGTTGACCGTTTTGTTCATCGATTTAAGCCGCTCAACGCAGTGGCGGGCGGTGTCCCAGTCTTTTGCATCGCAGATGAACAAAATGGTTTTTACATCCTTCAGAGAACGGTACAGATGAGGTCTGCCGGAAGCCCTGAGAATAAGTTTTTGTATTTCTTTCTTTAAAAAATAATTAGTCAGAATCATTCGTTTATTAGTTTTAAAAATTCCGTTTCGTTGATGATCTTTATGCCAGATTTCTGCGCTTTTTCCAGTTTTGCCGGTCCCATGTTTTCTCCGGCCAGGACGTAATCGGTTTTGCCGGAGATGGAACTGCTGTTTTTGCCGCCGTGTTGTTCTATCATTGATTTATATTCGTCGCGTGAATGACGGGCGAATGTCCCGCTAATGACAATTGTCAGGCCGTTAAGTTTGTCGGTGCGTAAAGTCTGTATATTTTCGCCGGCATCCATCCGTAGCCCATATGATTTCAGCCTGTTTATCAGCGTTCTGTTGCGTTCTTCGGCAAAATAACCGGTTACGCTCTGCGCTATGCGCAATCCTATTTCGTCGATGGCTGTCAATTCGTCCAAAGAAGCTTTCTCTATATTGTCGATGGAAAGGAATGAGAATGCCAACCGTTTTGCTACCGTTTCGCCTGCGTACCTTATCCCAAGCGCATACAGGACGCGTTCGAAAGGTACTTTTTTCGATTCTTCGAGGCTTTCGAGCAGGTTATGAGCACTTTTTTCCGCCCACCTTTCCAACTGCATCAGGTCGGCGAATTTTAGCGTATACAAGTCGGCGGTATCATGTACATATCCGGCATTATATAAGTCTTCTACCGTTTCAGGGCCGATATTTATGTTCATCGCGCGTCGCGTCACGAAATGCTCAATTTTGCCTTTTATCTGCGGGGCGCATCCCCAGACGTTCGGGCAATAATGTCCGGCTTCTCCTTTCTCGCGGATAAGCGGTGTGCCACATTCGGGGCAACGGGTGATGAACATCACCTTTTCGCCCGCCGCTATGGGACGCTCTTCTTTATTCACGCCGACAATTTTCGGTATTATCTCACCGCCTTTTTCGATATATACCCGGTCTTTGATGTGGAGGTCGAGTTCGGCAATTATATCGGCATTATGCAAAGAAGCGCGTTTAACGACCGTGCCGGCAAGTTGTACGGGATTCAAATTTGCAACAGGCGTTATTATACCCGTGCGTCCTACTTGATACGATACGGTGTCGAGGAGCGTCTCCGCTCTTTCTGCCCGGAACTTATAGGAGATAGCCCATCGTGGACTTTTTGCCGTGAAGCCGAGGAATCGTTGCTGGCGCAGGGAATTCACCTTGAAGACAATGCCGTCGGTGGCAACAGGGAGATTTTTTCGCTCTTTATCCCAGTAGTTGATATAGTTCAATAAATCATGCAGACTGTTACATACGCGTATAACATCCGGAATTTTGAAGCCCCACGAACGTGCGGCGTCGAGGTTTCCGTAATGCGTGTCCGACGGCAGCAATTCGCCTAACACGTAATAGAGATAAGCATCCAAATGCCGTTCGGCAACGATGGACGGATTCAGTTGTTTGAGTGTGCCGGAGGCAGCATTGCGGGGATTCGCAAAAAGCGGATCTTCCTGTTCTTCCCGTTCTCTGTTAAGACGTTCAAATTCAGCCCAGGGCAATAATATCTCGCCGCGTATCTCAAACTTTTCGGGATAGTTCCCGTGCAACTTCAGCGGAATGGAACGAATGGTTTTTATATTTGCCGTCACCTCGTCGCCGCGTGTCCCGTCGCCACGTGTGACGGCGCGTAGCAGCCTTCCGTTTTCATATATAAGCGATATGGATGTGCCGTCGTATTTAAGTTCCGCAACTGTTTCAAAAGGTTCGTTGAGCATACGCGCCGTACGTTCGTAAAAGTCGCGAATCTCTCCTTCGGAATAGGTGTTCCCCAGTGATAACATCGGATATTGATGTTCGATCTGTTCAAACTCTTTTAATAAGTCACTCCCTACGCGTTGTGTGGGAGATGAAGAGTCTGCATATTCGGGATACTGTTCTTCCAGCGCCTGCAGTTCCTTCATCTTATCGTCGAATATCATGTCGGAAACCGTTGGCGCAGACAGCACATAATAATTATAATTGTGCTGTTCAAGTTCTTCGCGAAGCCGGTTAATTTTCAATTCAATCTCGTTCATACGTTTTCGTTTAAGGAAGGCAAATATACATGATTTTTTCCTTAAACGAACAGCGTTGCCGGTAAAAAAAAGAAAATACCGCATTTTTTTTCATCCGGCGTTTTTGTGTAATTATATTTAAATGCTTAATTTTACAACCGATTTCAAGATAATAAAGACTTTATATGCAAATTATTAGCAAGTTATGTTGTTTTATCGAATTTTATAAACTTTATAAATTATATATATGAAACGGGATAATACGATTTTTGGGATTATTGAACGGGAATATCGGCGTCAGTTGAAAGGTATAGAACTTATTGCATCGGAAAATTTTGTCAGTGAACAGGTTCTGCAAGCGATGGGGAGTTGTCTGACAAATAAATATGCGGAAGGATATCCGGGTAAGCGATATTATGGCGGTTGCGGAGTTGTGGATGAGAGTGAAAGCCTTGCCGTAGAGCGTCTTAAAAAACTGTTTGATGCGGAATGGGCGAATGTGCAGCCACATTCGGGAGCGCAGGCGAATGCGGCGGTTTTCCTTGCCGTAATGAACCCCGGCGATACTTTTCTCGGACTTAATCTCTCGCATGGCGGCCATTTGTCGCACGGTTCGCCGGTGAACAGTTCCGGCATCCTGTATCGTGCCGCTGAATATAATGTGAAAGAAGAGACGGGACGTGTCGATTATGACATGATGAAAGAAGTCGCATTGCGTGAGAAACCGAAGGTTATCGTTGGTGGAGCGTCGGCTTATTCACGCGAATGGGATTATAAACGTATGCGCGAGATAGCGGATATGGCAGGCGCTTTGCTTATGATTGACATGGCGCATCCGGCCGGCCTCATTGCGGCAGGATTGCTTGATAACCCGTTGAAATATGCCCATATTGTAACATCTACAACGCATAAGACGCTACGTGGTCCGCGTGGAGGAGTAATACTTCTCGGCAAAGATTTTGAAAACCCGTGGGGGAAGAAAGCGCCGAACGGCGAAATCCGGAAGATGTCGCAATTACTTGATTCCGCCGTATTCCCGGGTATTCAGGGCGGACCTCTCGAACATATTATCGCCGCCAAAGCCGTTTCTTTTGATGAAGCCCTTCAGCCCGAATATAAAGAATACCAGACGCAGGTCAAAAAAAATGCCGCTGCTATGGCACAGGCTTTTGTTGATAAAGGTTATAAAATCATATCGGGAGGAACAGACAATCACAGTATGCTGATCGACTTGCGTACCAAATTCCCGGAGCTGACGGGGAAAGAGGCGGAAAACGTCCTGGTAAGAGCCGATATTACCGTGAATAAAAATATGGTGCCGTTCGATAGCCGTTCGCCTTTCCGTACGTCAGGCATACGCATAGGGACGCCTGCAATTTCTACCCGTGGCGCAAAAGAACAGCTGATGGGTGAAATTGTTGAGATGATTGACACGGTATTGTCGGACCCTGAATCGGAAACGACCGTAAAGGCCGTACGGGATAAAGTTAATTCTACGATGGAGGATTATCCGCTGTTTGCATGGTAATTCACGGGAATATTGCCGTCAGAGCGGCATCTAATGTATGAATGAAATTATACGGATCAGAGCGAACGTTTGTCCTGTATTAATATGGAGATAATCATAATTCTGGGATTAATTATACTGAACGGGGTTCTTTCAATGTCGGAAATTGCGCTTGTCTCGGCCAGGAAAGCGCGTTTGGAGGCGCTTGCCAAAAAGGGAAAGAAATCGGCAGGGAAAGCGATTAAACTGTCCAAAGAACCGGACAGGTTTTTTTCCACCATACAGATCGGCATTACGCTGACAGGTATCCTCACCGGTTTGTTTTCGGGAGAAGCCTTTGCCGGTGATCTCGCCGAAGTTTTTTTGTCGCTTGTCCCTGTTCTGGAGCCATATGCTTATATGATGTCCAAACTGGTTATTGTTATAATAGTAACCTATCTCACGCTTGTTCTGGGCGAGCTTGTGCCTAAACGTATCGGTATGGGGTTTGCGGAGCAGGTGGCAATGCTGGTCGCCAAACCGATGGATTTTCTTGCGCGGATAACAGGACCTTTCGTGTGGATTCTGTCGAAAAGTACGCAGGCGGTAGTCCGGTTGATCGGGCTGAATGATGTCGGAAAAAATAATAAGGTGACGGAAGAAGAGATTAAAGCGATTGTTCATGAAGGTTATGAGGGTGGCGAAGTACAGGAAGTCGAGCAGGATATCGTAGAACGGGTCTTTCATCTCGGAGACAGGACGGTCGGGAGTATCATGACGCATCGGAGCGACCTTGTGTGGATTGACATGTCCGATAACGTTGAGAAAATAAAGGAAAAAGTGAAAGCGAATCTTTATAATACCTATCCCGTAGCATCAGGGAAATTCAATAATATCAAAGGCGTTGTCTTCCTGAAAGATTTGTTCGGGAATATCGATTCGCCGGCCTTTTCTCTGTCGGGAGTGCTTCGCCCGGCACAGTTTATTCAGGAGAATATGAGCGTTTATAAAGCGCTTGAACAGTTCCGCAGGGCGCGGGTGAAATACGGTATTGTAACGGACGAGTTCGGAAGCGTGCAGGGGATTGTGACTCTAAAAGATATCATAGACGCACTTATCGGCGAGATGCACGAGATCGACGATGAACCGGAAATCGTAAAAAGAAAAGACGGCAGCGTACTTGTGGACGGACAGTACTCGTTCTACAGTTTTCTGGATTATTTCGATATGGAATACCTGTACGAGGAAAATGATTATAATACATTGAGCGGATTGATACTGGAAGTGCTGGAGCGCGTCCCCAGGACGGGAGACACTTTTTCATGGATGAATTTTTATTTTGAAATAGTAGACATGGACGGAGCGCGCATAGATAAGGTGCTGGTCAAAAAGAAAAACGGAGAAATGGACATATGATAAAAGCGATTTTTTTAGATATAGACGGGACGATGGTGAGTTTCGACACTCATCGCGTACCGGAAAATACGGGAAAAGTATTACGTGATGTAAGAAAAAAAGGAGTGAAGGTTTTTGTGGCGACAGGACGTCACCGAAGTGATATCAACAACCTGGGAGACCTTGAGTTTGACGGATATATCACGCTCAACGGCGGATATTGTTTTGTAGGAGACAAAGTTATTTTTAAGAAACCCATTCCGCCCGGAGACGTGGAAGCCTTCATACGTTACGGAGAAGAAGTGACGCACGTACCCTGTTTTTTTGTTGAAGCGGAGCGTGTATCGGCGGATATGGAAGACGAACATGTAGCAGCGATGATGAAGCTCGTGAAATTCGAACCCCGTCCGATTGTCCCCGCACGTGAGTTTATTAATAAGGAAATATTCCAGATGACGGCATTTTTCCCCGTCGAACGCGAAGCCGAAATAATGAAACACCTTCCCGGCTGTACGGCCACGCGGTGGTATCCTACCTTTACCGATATAGTTGCCCGTGGCGTAGACAAAAGTTGCGGTCTGGAAAAGATCGGGGCATATTTCGGATTTGGCGTCGACGAGATGATGGCCTTTGGCGATGGAGGCAACGATATCTCCATGATAAAATATGCCGGAACGGGCATAGCAATGGGCAATGCCGGTGAAGAAGTGAAACGCTTCGCCGATTACGTTACGACATCGGTCGACGACGATGGCATAGGTCATGCCCTGAGGCATTTCGGCGTCGTCTGAAAACATTAATTTTCAGACCTCCCGGCCTGTCGCAAATCCCTCCCCCCTTCTGACCGCATAAACGACAAAGCAATCCGGAGTTTGCAAAAACATTCCGGATTGCTTGTCGTTTTGTGCCGCGCGATACTCGCGCAATGGCGGGGGAAATGTGACATCCCCGATATCGCGTGCCTAAGCCATGACCGCGCCCTTAAAAACGCGATCAGGCTCAGATGCGCGGAGGCTCTTAAAATACGGCAAATTTGAATACTTTCCTTATGCCGTCTTTCTGTGCGGAAAGGACATACGTCCCCCGTTGGAGTTGAACGCGGCGATGATCGTCGGGCGAGACGACGCCGAACACGTGCGTATGCTGCCCCGTCATGGACATTACGGTACACGTGTAACCGTCGAGATTCTCCAGCCGAAGCGTCCCGTTCGCGTACCACACCTTCGGCTGTGCGTCGGCGACGCCTTCGACGCCCGTCTGCGAAGCGGTCGTGAAGGCCGACATTTCCGTATGTATCACATCCGCCCTTCCCTGCGTTTCGCGTATGGCCTCCACTTCGTATATGTACGGCGTGGCCGGCGAGAGGTATAACAGAGGGACGGCAATGCTGTTACTGCCTGCACGGAGCGTAACGATCGTGCTGCTCCCGTCGGGCATCACCTTCAACGTATAAACAGGTACGAGGCTGACGCCCTGTTTCGTGTAAAGGTGAACCAGGTAGTACGAAGCGTTGGCAACCGTCGAAAGATAGAGCTGTGCGCTGCTTTGCGTAATATTATCCACTTCCGTTCCCGTGCGCGGCGCCGAGACCTGTACCGTACACGTTGCCGAATAGGCGCCGATGGTGACGCGGATGACACTTGTGCCGGGTGCAAAGGTGATCACCATACCGCTTGCCGTCACGTCGGCCACACCCGGATTCGATGCGCTCCACGTCCGCTGCTGCCAGGCAAGACCCTGGGAGGTCGTCACCTGCAGCATCGCCGTTTCGCCCTGAGTAAGCGCCAGATACGACGTGTTCAGCGTCACGCTTTCGACCGCCGGTTCGGGTACAGGTAAAACGGTTACGGCACACATGTCGACCTTGCCCTTCGCAACGTCGCGTGCCGTGATGACGGCCGACCCGGCGCTGATGCTGTGTACATCGCCGGCGCTGCTGACCGTTGCCACCGCCGTGTTGCTCGACGACCACGTGACATTGAAATGCTGCGGCGCCGTCAGTCCCAACCTCACCGTCTGGGCGGGATAGAGCGTGAGCGAGTGCTGGTTCAGTTCGAACGGGTTGACGACGGATTCTTCCGCCTTCGTCGCGACGACGCACGTAGCCGTGAAGCCACCGTCGGCAGTCGTGGCCGTGATGACGGCCGCGGCTGGTGCGATGTGCGCTGTGACGACGCCGGCGCTGCTGACCGAGGCGACGGCCGGCGTGCTCGACGTCCACGTCACCGCCCTGTTCGTGGCGTTAGCCGGCGCGACGGTAGCCGTGAGCTGGAGCGTCTGCCCGACGGTCAGTTCGGCCGTCGTCCGGTTCAGCGCGACGCCCGTCACGGGAACAGTTGACGGGCCGGCCGCTTTGACGGTGATGGTACACGTAGCCGTGAAGCCTCCCTCGACGGTGGTAGCCGTGATGACGGTCGTGCCGGGCGCGAGCGCCGTGACTGCGCCGTTGTTATCTACCAGCGCTACCGACTGTACGCTCGACGTCCACGTCACCATCCGGTTGTCCGCATTCGCCGGCGCGACGGTTGCCGTGAGCGAGAGCGTCTGCCCGGCGGTCAGTTCCACGTTCGAATAATTGAGCGCAACGCCCGTTACCGGATTCACCGTGACGCTCGGTTGGAGGGTGACGGCGAGTTCCTTCGTTATCACATGTCCGTTGGAGTTGAACTTGAGCGTGAGCGTGGTCGATTCTGCCGGCTGTCCGGCGGGGATCGTCTTGCGTGCGGCCACCACCAGCGTATCGCGCCAGATGAAGGCGTTGATCAGCGAGGTGTTGTAGCCGTCGAGCACTGAGGTGACCATCGCCGCCCGCATATTGTCGGCATCAACCACCTTGTCCAGCAGGCCGAGGCTGTCCGTATGATGCGTGCCGCCCAGCGTGATGCCTGCCGGGAAAGATACGTTGGTGAACTCCGGCCGGTGCGTGTCGGGGAAGACGGGCATGGCGGGGAACCAGTAGTTCTTATCCAGCGGATGCTCGGAAAGGATGTTCCCGATCTTGCCCCCGGCATCGGCGCGGGGTTGCCCGCCGTTCGGATTGACGCGGAGGATTTTCCAGTTGTTGCGATCATTGACGCAGCAGGAAAGAATGAAAGTGCCTGTTGTTGCGACCAGCTCGCCCGTCAGGTGATCGACGGCAAACGAGGTGCCGTAGAGCGTCCAGGGGGCATCTATGCCGGGCAGGAAAGGCATACCGGAAAGGTCGAGCACGGTGTCCACCCTGTTAGTTGCTATGTCGTAGCGAATAATGCACTGCTGGCCGCTTTTCCAGTAAAGAACGTTCTCCTTCTCACTGCCCTGGAAGGCGTCGGCCTGCCATGCGCCGAAAGTGGCGGAGGTGCCGGTAGTGCTGCCGGGCAGGGGTACTACTTTCTGCTCCAGCGTCCAGGGGTCGAGGCGAACGAAGTAGTTGGTCAGGCTCCCCTCGTCAAAGTCTTCTTCCGAAGTGCCGCTGGGTACCTGCCCGCTTGTTCCCAGCCAGAGGTAACCGTCTTTTGACTGTGCCATAGTGGTGTAAATATGGTCGGTTAGAGTGGTTTCCACGCGGTGGATATTAGCCCCGGCAGCGGTGATGACGTGCAGTACGCCCTGCTGGATGGCAAAGATGCGTTCGCCTACGCGCTTCATGGTTCCTATCTGCCCGGTGTAAGTTCCGCCTCCGCTCTGGATGGAGGTGATGTCTGTGCCCGGCAGCATGATGACACGTTTCGGGTCTGTCCATCCGTTATCTACATGATTGCCCGGCACGTTGGGTAGTTCGTCCAGATTGACGATGCGAATGCCGTTGGCCGTTCCCACATAGCCCGTATGTTCATCTACTCCGAGGAAAGATCGCCCTTCGCCGCCCATAACGGCAAAGCTTTTATGGAGTTCCAGCGTACGCGCGTCGGCGACGGCAAAGCTGAATTGATTTTTGGAGATAATGTAGAACTTGCCGCCGTAGATGGCGCCGTATTGTGCGACTGAACCCAAATAGTAGGGCGGCGTATGGTTGGCACGCCTGAAAGCCCTATGGTCTATGCGTCCGTTTTTATAGAGAAAGTTTATGGAGCCGGGAGAATGTCCGAACCAGTCTTCGTTGACGACAAAGACGCCCTCGCTGTAGTCGGCACGGCTGACGGTGACGGTGGTCGTGGCCATGAATTCATTGTCTTTGGCCTTTGCCCTCAGGGTAGTTGTGCCTACGGTCAGCCCGGTCACTGTGATGCTGTCGGTGCCCGGCTCTACGGAGAGAGAGGCCACGGCGGGGTCGTCGATGGTCCACTCCAGCTCCTTCCAGTTGGCATTGGCCGGCAAGACGACAGCCCGCAGGCCGGCGGTATAGCCGAAGGTGACGGGCAGGTCGGGCAGGTCGATACCGGCTACGTGTACGTAGGGTTTGAGCGTCAGCGCAAATTCCTTGACGAAAGGCTGCCCGTCGGCGCCATTCTCTTTGGCCGTGAGCGTCACCTTTATGGGCGTATCCTCCGTAATGCCTTCGGCATAGAAGGCGGCCTGGAGGTTGCCCGCACCGGAGGGGGTGATAGTGACATTTGCATTGTCACATTCCCAGTTTACTTCCTGCTCGGCATTGCCGTCTTGGGAATGGACAACCGCCTGGAAGTTCCAGGTAGTGTCGGTAAAGACGACGCCGTCGGCGGGAAAGTTCACCGTGATGTCGGTTACGACCACGTCGCCACCCCCGCCGCTTTCATCGCCGTAAACGCTTTGCCAGGCGCCGCTGTGCGAGTTTTTCGTGTTATAGTCTATCACGTTTCCGCTCAAGTCTTTTACGGGGAAGTTCACGCCGGCCAAATCGGCAATCGTATTCGTGGGATTGGTAGGCAGATGGCGGTGGGCCGCTTTGCCTGCGGTCACTTTATAGATCCCTTCGTCGTAGGTCAGCGGCAGATCCTCAGGCGCTGCGTCGAGGGCAAGGGTGATGTCGGATTCCTTCGGCGCCCATGCCGGTCCGCTTCCATAGGGTTTCATAACGCCCTGGAATACGTTGTAGCCCTTGCTCAGGATATTATACAGGCTTACCGAGGGGCTTGCCTCGGTAGCGCCCGGATCCAGCAGCACGCAGTTGGTGAAGGTGACGTACTTGGTTGATGCGCTAGTGGTGCGGTATTGTCTGACAAACGTTTTATGATCCGCCCCCTGCGTCTCATTTATGATCGTACAGGAAATCAAATGGACATTGGTGTTAGTAAAGTACTCGACCCAGGCGACCTCGTCTCCTGCCGTCAGAAACGCGCAGCCTTCAATGGAATGAGCGCCGCTGCTGTTGCCGCAGTTTAAACTTGACTCCTTTGAATAATAAGGTTTGAACGTGCAGTTGATCATACGGGATGGAGACTCCATATAAAGTCCAGCCTCCCAATGCATATTCTCCACCTGGATAGAACCTTTAAGATGTATATAAGGAGCAGAGGAACTACTTCCCGTGACATCAATGGTAACGCCATCCCCAAGGATGGATACGGACTTTGATATTATAATAGCGCCCCCTGTGTTTTCTTGGGTCAACGTAATCCTATCCACCTGGTCCCGGTCGAAGGTCAGGGTATCGCCGTCTTGTAACTGCGCAATTTCATGCAGCAACGAGCCGGGCAGAGTTGCATCCAGAATTTCCGTTGTTACCGTGCGGGTTTCGGCCTGCATATTCCCGGCCGCCAGGGAAAGGATGGCGCATAACAGCGCCATCCGGTTGATAAAACTTTTTTTCATTT
>JAITBC010000017.1 GCA_031283785.1 Tannerella sp.
AAGAATGAGAAGAAAATCGAAATGCTATTCCAAGAAAATCGAAATGTTAAAAATATCTGTACTTTTATTGATGCACCGCAGAAATGGAACGCTATCTATACTTAATTAGCAATGCCAAATTATTGTCCCTTTTTTTTGTGTAAGTATTTTTAAATTGATCCGGGTCTGCTTTTGAGTCGTATCCGCCTATGTTACCGGTAAAGCCGGCTTCAAACGTCAGGGGCATGCCTCTCGATTTGTTCAGTGTATTGGAATATTTCAGGGAGAATGCGTTTCTGTCATATGATGTATAAGGCGATACCGGGTCGGAAATTGATTTTGTGTGCTCAAAGCCTGTATTAAATGTTCCGGCATTGCCTTTGAGGGCAAAGCCTTTACTGATAGCCGCCTGTTTAGTGTTCGGACTCGTCTTCCATTCTGCGGTGAGGGGCGTTTTACCTTTTTTTGTGTTTAATTTCACCATGCCGTTAGATAAATCCCCATGTTCGACGGAGGGTATACCTGTGATTATTTCAACGGATTCTATGTTTGTAGAACTTATATTACGGACATCCACGCCTTTTGTTTCGTCGAACGACGAATTGTTTTGCAATCTTACTCTATCCACTTCAACTGCCGTTCCGAACGAAGCATTACCTTTTTCGACAGTTTCGCTTCGTAACGTAAAACGCTCTTCGGACGATGTAAGGCTTTGATTATGTGCTGATTTGCCGCCTGGCAGTAAAGACAGGATATCCGAAACGTTAAGTATTTGCGAATGGTCTAACGTCGTGCGGTCGATAGTGTACGATGTCGTCAAGTCATTTGTTTTTTGTCTGGCCGTTACGACAACTTCGTCCAGCGCCAAATTATCTTCCGTTATGTAAAATATCCTGCCGGATATGTTTTCTTTTATGTCAAGTTCGAAAGTCATTTTTAAATATCCCAAACTCTGAATCGTAAGGGATGTTTTTCCGAGAGGAACGTTTTTTAGCACAAAGACCCCATTTTCGTCCGCTACGCTCCATAGCCGGTTGTCGGAAAGGGAAATCGTAGCGTACTCAACCGGTTTTTTATCCTTGCTGTTCAATATCTTGCCTGTTATCGTGTAATGTTGACTCATTACGCTTTGGGAAATGCCGGACAAAAAAATGATAATCAAAAAGATAAATTTATACATAAATTGAATCTTCAGACCGCAAAATTACATGAAAAATATCATATTTCCAAACGCGTGCGAATGAAAAAAGTTTAGTAACCACCTGCTCAGGTCTTATAGTATTGACCGGTTAATGTATGGGCGAAAAAGTTAAAAGATAAATAATATTTGGATTATTAAAAATAATGTATTATTTTTGACACCTTAGAAACAGTGAAAAAACAGTATTGAAAAAAAGAAATTATGTTCATTGTGAATTTAATCAAAATAGAAGATAGTCTTTTGGAGGAAATAATTTAGTGTTGTGGATGACTGATCGCTTTTTGGATATTATAAAATGAATGAGTTTATGGGATAATCAATAAAAGTAAAACAAAATGGAGACAAGATGTATGGATAAAGTACTTGGTGGTATTTATTTTTCTTGTAATAGAAATGAATCTTTAGACACTGGCAATAATAATATCGATACTTCGGATGAGTATTTGTTGGATAAGTTGTCAGCAGGATATATAGCAAATAATATATCCTTTGATAATATTATACCTAACTTTAATAGTGGGTCTATTTTCGGATATAGTTCTGCTACTTATGCAGACTATGATTACCAAACAGTCGTAAATGAATTAAATAACAATCGTCCGGTGATTTTAAGAGGAGGAAGAAATGCAGGTTGGTGGATATTTGGGGTATATACAGACGGCCATACATGGGTTTGTGACGGATATCTTAGATATATTGATCCTTGTTGGGGTTCCATGCTACACTTATATATGAATTGGGGATGGGATGGTGAGCATGACGGATGGCACGGTATGAGTAATTTTAATCCCGGAGGAGATTCGTATAATTATGATACGGGAATGGTATATAATATTAAACCTTAAAAACTAAGGAAGATGAAAGTTATAAGTGTATTAATGATGATGATGTTTTTTTTAATTTCCTGTGAATCGGGAAATATAGCGCCTCACGATACTCGATATATAGACTTGTCAATAAGGGATATTGATAACAATGATATGCTGAATCCCGGGAATGAACATTGTTTTAAGGAAAACGAAATAAAAATTTTCTATGAAACAGACGGGCAAAAAGTTGAAGTATTTGAAGCAAACCTGCGTCATCCCAGATATTTTTATTTTTATCAGTATCAGGAAGAATATCGGATTAAAATATTCCTCAACCCTAATCATGATGAAAAATCAGAATATGTTGTAACCTATATTAAGTGGAATAATGTAGATGAAGACACGATTAAAAGTGTAATAAAAAGACAATCGAAACATACGACGGTTCACACCGATATATTATATAATGACAGTTTAATTTATTCCGATATTTTGACTGAAAGGTACGCCCGTATCATTAAATAACAAATGTTTTGCTTGTCGAAAGTGAGCGGATACGGGGATTGCTGTTGTATTTATTCACATCAAATTGCAGTGTCGTATGTAGATTTTAGTTATCTTTGTCGTCATTTTTTTGAAAACAGTAATATGACGCAAAATATAAACGGCTCTGCCGAACGTAAACTTTATATTGAGACTTATGGTTGTCAGATGAATGTGGCAGATAGCGAAGTGGTGTCGTCCGTGATGTGGACGGACGGTTATGTGCTTACGGAAAAAATTGAGGAAGCGGATGCAATTTTTGTCAATACGTGTTCTGTGCGCGACAATGCGGAACAACGTGTAATAGGTCGTTTACAGTATTTTCAGTCGTTGCGGAAGAATAAGAAATCCCTGATAATAGGCGTTTTAGGTTGTATGGCGGAGCGCGTGAAAGATGATTTGATAAAGAATCACGGCGTTGATCTGGTTGCCGGGCCGGATTCCTATTTGGATTTGCCGAATCTGGTGGGGGCTGTCGAACGGGGGGAAAAAGCGATTAATGTGGAACTTTCGTCGCAGGAGACATATAAAGATGTGATTCCTTTAAAGATAGCGGGAGCGCGTGTTTCGGGGTTTGTGTCGATTATGCGCGGCTGTAATAACTTTTGCTCGTATTGCATCGTGCCTTATACGAGGGGACGCGAGCGTAGCCGCGATGTGGAGAGTATACTGGACGAAGTGCGCGATATGCGCTCTAAAGGATATAAAGATGTAACATTACTGGGACAGAATGTAAATTCATACGGTTATAAAACGGCAGGCGGGCGTATTGTCGGTTTTCCGCAGTTGCTGGAGTTTGTGGCTGAAGCCGTGCCGGAGATGCGCATCCGTTTTATGACGTCTCATCCGAAAGATATGAGCGACGAGATGCTGTACGTAATGGCCGCACACCGGAATATATGCCGCTTTATTCATCTTCCGGCACAGTCGGGCAGCACAAGGATTCTGCAAGTTATGAACCGCAAGTATACCCGGGAGTGGTATCTCGGCCGGATAGCCGCTATACGCCGGATATTGCCGGGATGTACAATTTCTACCGATTTGTTCTGCGGGTTTCATTCCGAGACGGAAGAAGATTATGAGGAAACGCTTTCGCTTATGCATGAAGTGAGGTACGATTCGGCCTATATGTTCAAATATTCGGAGCGGCCGGGGACGTATGCCGCCGGACATTTGCCGGATGATGTGCCCGAAGATGTTAAAATACGCCGCTTGCAGGGTATGATCGATTTACAGAATAAACTGTCGGAAGAAAGTAATCTCCGGGATGTCGGGAAAACGTTTGAAGCGCTTGTCGAGGGCTTCTCAAAACGTTCGCGCAACCGCTTTTCCGGTCGCACGGAACATAATAAAGTTGTGATATTTGATAAAGGTCTGCATCGCATAGGCGATTTTGTCGATGTGTACATCGAAAGCGCGACTTCGGCAACTTTATTGGGCAGAGAGATTGTTAAAAATGCATAAACGAGGATGATTTTATATGGAAATGTATTTATTTTGTGCTGAAATCGGGAGGAATGGCAGTCATTTCTTTCAGTGAGTTTTATATTTATCGAGGTAATGTCTGTAATTAACGGTATTGGACGGCATTTCGAAAGGAAGAAAACAATAATTCGGATGGCAGCAAACAATAAAAAAAATACAATATCATTTTTCAATTCCCATCTTATTTCGGTGGTGAGTATTTCGTTGGTGCTTTTTCTACTGGGGCTGATATTAATAATGAGCTTTTTAGGTAATGAATTATCTCGTTATGTAAAGGAAAATATTTCCATATCTGTGATTTTAACGGAAAATCTTTCGGATGCGAGAACCCGGAAGATATGTGACGGCCTTAAACGGCAGCCTTATGTAAAGTCTACGGAGTATATTTCAAAAGAGCAGGCATCGCTTGAGATGCAGCGCGAGTTTGGTGAGAACCCCGAAACATTTCTTGGTTTTAATCCTTTTCATGCATCCGTAGAGGTGAAACTGAAATCGGAATATGCGCATCCGGACAGTCTTTCCATAATAGCGCGGCGTATATCGTCAGAGGCGGGTGTTTTAGACGTACAGTATCGCAAGGATATGATGCAGACGGTAAATCAGAATATACGGCGGATAGGAATCATATTGTTGATGCTGTTTATTGTGTTGATTATAATTACGTTTGTACTTATAAATAATACGGTGCGGCTTCTGATATACTCAAAGCGGTTTCTTATCTATACGATGCGTCTCGTGGGAGCGACTTCCGCTTTTATCCGTCGACCTTTTGTGAGACATAACATAGTAAGCGGATTTATTGCCGGTTTGATAGCAATAATAATGCTTGTTTGTTCGTTATATTACGTAAAACGGGAATTTGTCGACATAGAAGAAATTCTCAGCTGGGAGATATTACTGCTCATATGCGGCATAGTCCTTGTTGCGGGGATTCTTTTGTCGGTTCTTTCGACGCATTTCGCAGTTAACAGATACCTGCGGATGGAAAGAGGTAAATTGTATTATATATAAAAACCGGGTATAAAAATTTAAAATAGTTACGTATGAAAGATTTTGCATTTGGAAAAGAAAATTTTATCCTGATAGCGGCGGCTGTCGTGTTGATTATTGCAGGATTTGCGCTGATGAGTGGAGGAGGCTCACCGGACGGAGTGTCGTTTAATTATGCGATATTCAGCAAACAGCGTATCGTCGTGGCTCCTGTTGTGGCGGTACTGGGTTTTGCGCTTGTCGTGGTCGGTATACTGGTAAAGCCGAAAGATAATAATCCGGAGTCCGGCGCTGTAAAGTAAGAAGGCATGAGTTGGATAGAAGCCGTTGTATTAGGACTTATTCAGGGGTTGACGGAGTTTTTGCCCGTCAGTAGCAGCGGTCATTTGACGATTGCGGGTACTTTTTTCGGGTTGACCGGAGAGGAGAATCTTGCGTTTGCCGTGCTTCTTCATGTAGCTACCGTATTAAGCACCGTTATTGTGTTATGGGGCGAGATATCCGGTTTGTTCAGAGGCGCTTTTTCTCTCCACCCGAATGAAGAAAGGAAGACGGTTTTGAAAATTTTACTTTCGATGATTCCTGTGGGTATCGTCGGGTTATTTTTTAAAGACAGTGTTGAAGAACTGTTCGGAGGCGGTTTGTTATTGGTAGGATGTATGTTATTGCTTACAGCGATGTTGCTGATGGTTTCTTATTTTGTCCGGCCGCTAAGGAAAGAAGATATTTCGTTTCGCGACGCTTTTATCATCGGGATTGCTCAGGCGTGCGCCGTAATGCCGGGACTTTCACGTTCGGGCTCGACAATAGCTACCGGCATACTGCTTGGAAATGAAAAAGGAAAAGTGGCAAAATTCTCTTTCCTCATGGTTATTATTCCGGTGTTGGGAGAGGCGCTGTTAGACATTGTGAAAGCCTTGAAAGGGGATGATATTTCCGCTTTCACGTCAATATCCGCAGGTGCGATGGCAGGAGGTTTTATTGCGGCGTTTTTGTCGGGCGTTTTCGCTTGCAAATGGATGATAGGGATGGTTAAAAAAGGAAAACTTATTTATTTTGCATATTATTGTATTGCAATGGGTTTGTTTGCTGTTATATATCGTTTATTAATGTGATGGATTTTGAGGCTGGGGAAGTAGTATATTTTAATAAACCGCTTGATTGGACATCGTTCGATTTGGTGAATAAGTTTCGTTATAAACTTTCGCGTAAGCTGTGCGTGAAAAAGATAAAAGTAGGCCATGCCGGAACACTTGACCCGAAAGCTACGGGCGTGATGATCCTGTGTACGGGACGCGCTACCGGACGGATTGAGGAGTTTCAGGGGCTGACGAAAGAGTATGTGGCAACATTGAAGTTGGGGGCGACAACGCCATCGTTCGACCTTGAAAAGGAAATTGACGTCACATATCCTGTCGGACATATTACGCGTGAAAAGGTAGACCGTGTATTGAAAATGTTTGTCGGACGTATAGAACAGATACCCCCAGCCTTTTCGGCCTGTAATATTGGCGGGAAACGGGCATATGAACTGGCGCGGAAAGGAATCGAGACGTCACTGAAAGCAAAAGTGCTGGTTATTGATGAAATAGAATTACTGGACTGTGAACTGCCTGTTGTGAAAATACGTGTCGTATGCGGTAAAGGCACGTATATCAGAGCTTTAGCGCGTGATATCGGATATGCGCTTGATTCCGGGGCGCACCTGATTGCTTTGGAAAGAACGCGGGTCGGAGAAGTCACGCTTGATAAATGCCTGTCGATCGAAGATATGAACGTTTTCCTTGATCGGGCGATACCTGAACATATTGATGTCGAGCCGAAAATAGGATGATGTGTCGGCTGTTCTGATATGGAATGATAAATTAGATGATAATTAAATGAATAAATATGAAACTCTCGAAATTTAAATTTACGCTACCGACATCGTTGATAGCTCAATATCCGGCCCGTTTCCGCGATGAGTCGCGGCTGATGGTCGTATATCGTAATAAAGGTAAGATTGAGCATCGCGAATTTAAGGACATTATCAAATATTTTGGTAAAGGTGATGTCTTTATAATGAATGATACCAAAGTATTCCCTGCCCGGCTGTACGGGAACAAGGAAAAGACCGGGGCACGCATAGAAGTATTTTTGTTGAGAGAACTTAATCCCGAACTTAGATTGTGGGATGTGCTCGTCGACCCGGCGCGTAAAATCCGTATCGGAAACAAACTGTACTTCGGTGAAGACGATTCTCTTGTCGCCGAAGTTATTGATAATACGACATCACGCGGACGAACGCTTCGTTTTTTATTTGACGGCCCGCATGAAGAGTTCCGAAAGACGTTATACGGGCTGGGGTATACACCCCTTCCGAAATATGTGACACGCGAAGCAGAACCTGACGACGTAGATCGTTATCAGACTATTTTTGCAAAAGAAGAAGGCGCTGTTGTCGCTCCTGCCGCCGGCTTTCATTTTAGTCGCGAACTTATGAAGCGTCTGGAAATAAAAGATTGTAAGTTTGAATTTTTGACGGTTCATTCCGGATTAGGTAACTATAGGGAAATAGATGTCGAAGACTTGTCTAAACACAAAATGGATTCGGAACAGATGAGGATAAGAGTCGAAGTTGCCGCTTCGATTAATGAAGCGAAAGACAACGGACGGAAAGTCTGCGCCGTAGGATCCTCCGTTATGCGCGCGATAGAATCTTCCGTGAGTACGGATGGCCATTTGAAGGAATATGACGGTTGGACGAATAAGTTTATATTCATGCCGTATGAATTCAGTATTGCAAATTGTATGATTACAAATTTTCATATGCCGTTGTCGGCATTGCTGATGATGACGGCAACGTTCGGAGGATATGACCTGATAATGGAAGCGTATCATGTTGCTATTAAGGAAAATTACCGCTTTTGTGCTTATGGGGATGCCATGCTGATTTTGTAATGGTTTGGCGGGATAGTCGTTAATAGGGAAAGGTAGCGGAAGAAGTTACGAAATTAAAAGTCTGGAGAATTGTCGGAGGTCTTTTTAGGCCTGGGGTCCAATATCGGAAACAGGCGGGGAAATATGGAAAAAGCGCTTGCGCTTATTGCCGGCAGGGTAGGAGTTGTTCTTTCCCTTTCCGGTTTTTATGAGACGCCGCCGTGGGGCTATGAATCAGCAGAAACATATCTTAATGCCGTTGTTCTGGTGGATACCGGACTGTCGCCTTCCGGAGTGCTTTCCGCAATTCAAACGATAGAAAAAGATGTAGGACGTACCGAAAAAACGGTAAACGGAGAATATCATGATCGTATTATTGATATCGATATCCTGCTTTATGACCGCCTGATTTTGCAGACGCCGGAATTGACCGTTCCTCATCCGCTGATGCTTCGGCGGCAATTTGTCATGCAGCCGTTATCGGAAATAGCTCCTGATATGATTCACCCCGTATCGGGAAAAACAATGGCGGAACATTATATATGTTCCGAACTCCCTTCACGCGGCGGTATGCACCTTTAGTCAGTGCATAGCACAGTGGATTATGTTCCGAACTTCCGTCCGGATTTATTCTTGTTTGCCAACATTCCCGATGGGGTTGAAAAAAATGCCGAATATTATCATCGATGCATTCTCACAGGGAATCTGCTTGATACTGCGGCGGCGGTGGCGACGCCCGAAAAAGAAGAATATATTCCGGATATGGCTTATCAGTCAGTTCATGCTGTCAGGGAAGAACTCAAACAAAAAGGTATACGGTACGATTGGAGACACATCCGCAACATCATGTCCTCGCAAACGCTGGTTACTGCACGTATGAAACTCGAAAATAAAGACGTTCTGATTATAAGACAGCCTTCGCGTGCAAATCAACAGGCGACTAAACTGTATACGACACTTAATTTTAAACACTCCTGTCAGGGTATGAGAAAAAAATCCGTAGTCCCCCATATGTGAAATCCAGCTTTAGCTTAATCCTGATTATTAGATAATTACACAAACGACTGTGCCGGGTTGGGTTAAATTACAGGACAAATAACATGCAACTGAGTACGCTGGCAAATATAAAGGACAGCCTCGGTCGTATGGTGATCCATATCGGATTGGGGCCGGAACTGATATATGTTGCCGATCGGCGTATTCCGAAAGACAGTTACGTTTTGCCGCTATCAACCGAAAAGTATCATTTTGGTATAATGGGAAAAATCGGACTGTTTACGGATATTGACAAATACAGAATCGGTATAAGTTTCTCATATTCGGATAACTTTAAAACAATTCCGGATATAAAAAATTATACGTTAAATTTTTGTGCGGGTTATATTTTTTAGTGCTTACCACACGGACGACAGGGTATTGTCCTGTTAAATTATATGAATTTCAGACGATGACGGCAGTTTTGTTCATTTGAGCCTTATTTTTTTTCGAAATTAAGCGTATTTTTAAGCGTTATTTTAATAGGTCGGTCTTTTCTTTGCAAAAAAATTAGAGATATCGAGAGAAAGCAGACAGTTATCCCGAAGAAGATGGATAGCCGGGAATTTTATAAATATTAAAACAAACGTTAATGGACAAACAGAGATTTATCAGTATCAGCATGGTCGTCGGCCTGATTCTTTTTTCAGGTTTTACGGCAGTATCGCAGCGTCTTACCGATTATGTAGATCCGTATATCGGGTCGGGTGGACACGGGCACGTTTTCGTCGGCGCTAATGTGCCCTTTGGGGCGGTACAGGCAGGGCCGTCAAATTTTTATAAAGGTTGGGACTGGTGTTCCGGCTATAATTATCGGGACAGCGTGATCATCGGATTCCCGCAACTGCACCTGAGCGGCACCGGGATTGGTGATTTGGGCGACATCCTGGTGATGCCTTATATGGGCGGGATAAAGTTGGATAAGGGAGTGGAAACGCAACGCTACAGCGGCTATTCATCGCTTTATTCGCATAAAAACGAAAAGGTAAGGCCGGGTTATTATGCCGTAAAACTGGACGATTACGGCATAGAAGTGGAACTTACTGCGACCGAACGGGTCGGATTCCACAGGTATACATTCCCCGATGGAGAAAACGCACGCATCATTATTGATTTGAAAGAGGGGATAAACGATAAATCGACGGAAACTTATATTGAATTGGCCGACCGCTATACCATCAAAGGGTATCGCTCCTCGTCAGGATGGGCAAAAAAACAGCAGGTATTTTTTGCCATACGGACTTCCATACCGGTTGAAAATTTTTCGGTATACGATAACGACAAAAAAATCAACGGGAGAAAAGGGAAGGGTGAATCCGTCAAAGGTTTGATAACGTTCACGCAGGCGCCCCGGACGGTTTTGCTGAAAATCGGGATTTCGCCCGTCAGCGCCGACAATGCTTCGGCAAATATCAAGGCCGAAATCCCGGATTGGGATTTTGAGGAAATCAGCAGCCGGGCGTCGGACAAATGGGAAAAGGAACTGGCTAAAATCCGTATTGAGACGGACAGCGAGGCTGACAAACGGATTTTTTATACCTCCATGTATCATGCCGTGATGCATCCGTCCCTCTTCAATGACCACAATGGCGATTATATGGGTTCGGACTGGAAGGTGTATAAAAAAGCGCCCCATAATAATTATACCGTCTTTTCACTTTGGGACACCTATCGGGCGGCTCATCCGCTTTTTACGATCACGAACGCGGATAAAGTCGGTGATTTCGTTAACAGTATGCTGGCTGTCTTCGATCAGACCGGAGCGCTCCCTGTCTGGCATTTGCGTGGCTATGATACCGGAACGATGGTCGGTATCAACAGTTTTCAGGTGATTGCCGAAGCGTACCTGAAAGGATGTAAAGGTTTTGATGCGGAAAGGGCGTACAATGCTTTGAAAACGACGGCAATGAGCGACATCCGTGGATTGGATTTCGTGAGGGATCTGAAACCGATCCCGTCGGACGTAATGAGAAACCGCCCGGTGGCGACCGCTCTCGAATACGCGGTCGGTGATGCAAGTATCGCCCTCATGGCTAAAAAAACGGGAAAAACCGAAGACTGTAATTATTTCAGGAAAAGGGCTGAAAACTATAAATTATATTACGATAAAGAATCCGGGTTCTTCAGGGGAATAACGGCCGACGGCTACTGGAATCCCGTTTTTGATCCGCTCAAGTCCAAACGCCCTTACGCAACGGATTACGCCGAAGGAAATGCCTGGCAATATCTCTGGCTGGCGCCTCAGGATGTTTACGGTCTCATTGAGCTTCTGGGCGGGGAGGACGCTTTCATTGACCGTCTGGACATCTTTTTCTCGCTCCGTTCCGATCCGTCCGACCCCGACGTCCTGATTGATTTAACCGGCGCGATCGGCCAGTATGCGCACGGTAACGAGCCAAGCCATCATATTGCTTATCTGTATGCATACGCCGGGCAACAGTGGAAAACGGCGCGTTTCGCCCGGCGTATCATGAAAGAATTTTACACCGACAAGCCCGATGGAATCATTGGGAATGAAGACTGTGGACAAATGTCGGCCTGGTACGTCTTTTCATCACTGGGTATCTATCCCGTGTTTACGACTTCGGGAGAATATGTGATTGGAAGTCCGCTTTTCGACAGGGCTACCATACATCCGGAAAACGGAAAGCCGTTCACCATCGAAACAGTCAACAACTCCCCGGAAAACGTCTACGTCCAGTCGGCAGAACTCAACGGGAAGGCATATCCATACGCCAGCATCGCTCATCAGGACATTATCAACGGAGGAATCCTGAAAATCAGAATGGGCGACAAACCCAATTACAATTACGGCAAGAATCCGGCCCACCGCCCGCAAGCAAGGGGAGATTAATGTCTTTATAAATTCAGGCTTGGGGGAGTCCATACGTTTCTTCTGTAAATTTTGCCGGACATTTTTATGGGTCTGTGTAATATGTGAAGACTTTTATGTATAAAAAGTCCCAAGCAAAAACGGCCAAGAAAGCAGAAGAAAAAACCAACCAATAAAAAGATAATAAAACTACAATAATACAGATATTTACATAGCATCAAAAAAATAAAAACAGTACTTCAATTATCCGTTGTATTAATTTTTTTATCTGTTTATTTGTTACTACTTTGTTACTCGATAAATGAAAATATTGTTACTCCATTGGTCTAACCTCCAAAAACGTGTTACTTCATTATTTTATACAGTTGAAATACAGCATTATATTATGAAATAAATTAAAAGTAAAAAAAGTCGTTATTTTCTTTTGTTATGTTGTTTCCTTCTCGTATCTTTGCCGGCGGTAACAAACTAAAAAATTACAGATATGAGTAACAAGAAAAAACAGCCAAAGGCGAAAGAGCCGGTAAAAATCAGATACAAGCAACTGAAAGACGGCAATCAATCCATCTACTTTGATATTTACAGAGACGGGAAGCGCTGTTATGAGTTTCCCAAACTTTACCTTGTGCCGGAACGTACCCCCGTCGATAAAGAAGCCAACCGTCAAATGCTTGAAAAGGCTATCAAAATTAAAGCACAAAGGATTGATGAAATAACCGGCAATGAAAACGGCTTTACCAATATGGGACTTAAACAGAAGGCTAATTTCATTGAATATTTGCAGGCTTTGGCGGAAAGTAAAGCCAATAGCGGCATACGTGGCGTTATGGATAGTTACAAGGGATTGATAAAACACCTAATCCAATACAGGGGGGACAAAATTACATTCAAACACATCACAAAAGAATATTGCAGTGGGTTTAATGAATATCTGAAAACAGCGCCTAATGGAACGTACAGACGTGGAATTTCAGAAGCATATCCGAGCGGGATACTATCCCTAAGCAGTCAAT
>JAITBC010000022.1 GCA_031283785.1 Tannerella sp.
AAGAATGAGAAGAAAATCGAAATGCTATTCCAAGAAAATCGAAATGTTAAAAATATCTGTACTTTTATTGATGCACCGCAGAAATGGAACACTATCTATACTTAATTAGCAATGCCAAATAATTTTCAGTCCCGGCGGGAACGATGCTTCGGCCTGTTTCAGTTCTGCTTTGATGTTATTGATGATCTCCTGCGCGTTGGAACCGGCCGTCTGGTTGATACCGATGGTGACGGATTCGGTTCCGTCTACCCGCGAGATGACGCTATAGTTGAGTGCGCCGAGTTCGACACGCGCCACGTCGCGCAGGCGGAGCACCTGGTTATCAGCCGAACGTACGACGATTTCTTCGTATTCGGTCACCGATTTCAAACGGCCTGTATATTTTAATGTATACTGGAAACTCTGTTTGCTCTCCTGCCCCAGTTCGCCGGGTGCAGCCTCGATGTTCTGCTCCTGCAGGGCGGCGATGAGTTCCTGCGGCGTGATCCGGTAAGCGGCCATTACGTCAGGTTTCAGCCAGATACGCATCGAATAGTCGCGTGCACCGTAGACATTGGCGTCGCCCACACCTTTTACGCGCTTTACAGGCGGCAGGAGGTGGATGTTGGCGTAATTCTGGAGAAACGTCTGGTCGTATTCGGGATTGTCCGTTGTGAAATTAATCATCAGGATCGTGGAACTCTGCTGTTTGCGGACGGTCACGCCGATTTGCGTCACCTCCTGCGGCAATCGGGGCGTGGCACGAGCCACCTGGTTCTGCACGTTCACCGAAGCAATATCCGGGTTAACGCCCTTTTCGAAAAAAACGGTGATCTGTGCCGAACCATTGTTCGATGCCGTCGACGTCATATACGTCATTCCTTCGACGCCATTGATTTGTTCCTCAAGCGGAATCACGACTGCGTTCATTACCACGTCCGCATTCGCACCCGGATAGTTTGCCATGACGCGTACGGTAGGCGGCGCAATGTCGGGATACTGTTCAACGGGCAACATGAGCAGACCGATGATACCCAGTACTATTATAAGGATAGAAATTACCGTCGACAAAACAGGCCTGTCTATAAATGTCTTCAACATAATAAAATAACGTTTTTACGGGGTTATTGTTCGATAGATATTTTAATGCCGTTCGTGAGCGTCGCTACGCCGCTTGCGACAATGCGTTCGCCGATGGAGAGGCCGCTGTGTACGAGATATGTCCGGCCGTCAGGCGTTGGGGTGATCGACAAGATACGTTGTGCGGTCGTTCCGTCCTCGACGACGTAGACCAGGACTTTGTCCTGTTGAGCGAAAGTGGCGCGTTGCGGAATAAGAATCACATCGTTGTATGCCGTCGGAATGGCCACCTTTCCGCTCGTTCCGCTGCGAAGCATACCTTCCTCGTTAGGAAAAGCGGCACGGAAATTAGCGCTACCCGTCGATATGTTCACGATGCCGGTAATGGTCTCGATTCTGCCTTTATAAGGATATACAGTACCGTCCGCCAGCGTGAGCATGACTTCGGGCGCATGGTTCAATTTTTCGGCCTGCGTACGGCCTTCGAGGTTGCCCAAAAAACCGGCCAGTTCCTTTTCGTTCATAGAGAAGCAGGCATAGACTGTCGTCGTATTTGAAATGGTAGTCAGCACATTCTGGCTGTTCACAAGACTGCCTTTACGGTATGGCACAGCTCCTGCATACCCGTTTACAGGACTGGTGACGGACGTCCACGACAACGTAGCCTCCGCATTGGCCGACTGCGCTTTTGCCTGTTCGCGCACTGCCGAAGCAGCGTCGCAGGCATGGCGGTAAGCGTCTAACTGCACGGGGCTGATGATACCCTTTTCGGCCAGCGGTGTCATGCGGCTCACGTTCAGTTCGGCCGTAGCCAACTGCGCCTCTGCCGACGCGACGGCTGCACGCGCGGCCGTCGCCGCCTGTTCCGCCTGCGGCGAATTGATTTTGAACAGCACTTGTCCCGGCTTCACAACCGAACCTTCGTCGATGTATATATTTTCGATAAAGCCGTCAATCCGCGGACGGATTTCGATGTCTTCACGACCGCGAATCGTTGCCGGATAGACGGTGATCAGTTCCGCAGAACCGGTCGAAACAATCATCGTCGGATATGTCTGTGGCGCATCGGCGCTGCCGCCGCCATGTTGCTTCCCGCAGGAAAACATTACGAGCAACACACAAGTCGCTCCGCTTAAATACTTTTTCATCTACCTACTTATTTTATACTTACGTTATGGATATGTTTTCATCAAAAATGTCACACAAACATACAAATATTCGCAATAAGCAAAGAATATATCGAAAATGAATAATTATTTTCAGGCTTAAAACGAAAATGAAAACGTTTATCACGAAAAAAAAACAGCCTTTTTGTGAAAATATTCCATACCTTTGTTCTCGAATCGTTAAATTATTTGTATATGAAAAATATTAAAATTTCAACAACAGGATTAGAAGCCTCGAACATCGTTTTAGGATGTATGCGCCTGAAGAATCTGTCCGTATCCGAAGCGGAAGTATTATTGCGCACGGCGCTGGACGAAGGAATCAACTTTTTTGACCATGCCGATATTTACGGCGACGGGATCTGTGAAAGCATCTTTGCCAAGGCGTTACCTGTGAACGCCGATGCACGCGAAAAAATCCTCCTGCAAAGCAAATGCGGCATCCGCAAGGGATATTTCGATTTTTCGAAAGCGCATATTCTCGAAGCTGTCGACGGGATTTTGGGACGCCTCCGGACGGAATATCTGGATGTGCTCCTGCTGCATCGCCCCGATGCACTGATCGAACCGGCAGAAGTGGCCGAAGCGTTCGACATCCTTCTTGCAACCGGGAAAGTACGCCGTTTCGGAGTATCCAATTTCAACCCGATGCAAATCGAGCTGCTGCAAAAATACACGCCTGTTAAACTGTCTGTCAACCAGCTGCAGTTCAGCATTGCGCATACGCCGATGATCGATAGCGGGCTGACCGTGAACATGCACCTGAAGCAGAGCGTCAACCGTGAAGGGAGCATCCTGGATTACTGCCGCCTGCATGATCTGACGGTTCAGGCATGGTCGCCTTTCCAAAAAGGCTTTTTCGACGGCCCTTTCCTCGGAGACCCCGGATATGCGGAACTGAACGGCGTCATCGACCGTTTAGCCGCCAAATACAATGTGACGCCTTCAGCCGTCGCCGTCGGATGGATTACCCGTCATCCCGCTGATATGCAGGTAATATTGGGGACAACACGCCCGCAACGTGTCGTCGAGAGTTGCAAAGGCTCCGCCCTGCCGCTAACGCGCGAAGAGTGGTACGCCATTTACACCGCCGCCGGTAATATCGTACCGTAAACAATGATTCCGGCTCCGCCAATCCCGAAGTATTCCGGCGGGTGGTGTCGACCTTCCAGAGTTATGTGCTGACGGCCTTCATAGTTGGCTATGCCTGTGGCGTGGCACATGATGCGTTGGTGGCTGTCAGCCGTCGACTCTGCCCGTGGATATATTTGTTTCGGACTTTAGCTTTAAGCGGAAATAAATCAGCGTCTCAAAAAATTAGTCGGATTTATGTTAAAAAATTGCAGTTGATTTGCTTGTTTCAAAAAAAAGATTACCTTTGGGGGCAATTTTTGAACAGTGCAACAATATATAATAATTATGAAAGATTCTTTCTTATATAAGATTGTAGTGAAAGTTACTAACGGAAAAGTAATTGACTTTATGAGTTTCAATTATTTTGGCACAATCTTTGCAGAGAGAGAGAGAGAGAGAGAGAGAGAGAGAGAGAGAGAGAGAAGGCAGACGCAGTCCGTATAGTTATTCGTCTTTCATTCATTTAGCATATGCGTGTAAATATCACGCCGGGAAATATAAATATTTTTTTTATTTAAAACAAATCTGTTGTTATTTTATTGGTTTTCTTTCCGTGATATGTTCTTTTGTGTATCATGGAGAATTTAATTTGTGCAAACTTACCGGTTTGTACATACCGGTTATTTTGCAATCGGGAATTTATCCGGCACAAGGTAAAAGAACTCGTGCCGGGTAAGTTCCCGATTGTTTTTTTATTGAAGTCTAATTAAAGTGTTAAACATAAAATTTTAATCTATGGTATTAATCATAAAAGAAACGCAAAAAAAGAGGAAATGTTGCAGATTTCTACAGTCAATGAAACGGTCTGTATTATTACTGTTATTATTGACTATGTCGATTGGGATTTGTAAAGCTGAAAATTCTCATCGTAAAGAAATCCGATTAGCAAAAAATGAAACGGTAACGGTTCTTCCGGATGTTCTTTCTACAAACCAAACCAGAAAAACGGTTAAAGGCATTGTAAAGGACGAGTTCGGAGATATCGTAGCAGGGGCTGCTATTACTGTCGAAGGCAGTACCAGAGGTGTAACGACGGACATTGACGGCACTTATGCCATTGAGGTAAGCAGTAACGAAAAACTTGTAATATCCTATATAGGACTGGAAAGCCAGACGATAGCGGTTGGCGATAAGACGGTCATCGACGTCGTCCTGAAGGAAAAGACAAGTGAATTGGACGAGGTGACGGTCGTAGCTTTTGCAAAACAAAAGAAAGAGAGTGTGATTGCCTCCGTTTCTACGGTGACACCCGGTGAACTCAGAGTGCCTTCGAGCAACCTTACCACTGCATTTGCAGGACGTATCGCGGGATTGATATCCTATCAGCGTACGGGGGAGCCCGGGCAGGACAATGCACAGTTCTTTATTCGCGGCGTGACGAGTTTCGGTACCGGAAAAGTAGACCCGTTAATTCTCATTGACGGAGTAGAAATGACGACCGAAGATCTTTCGCGTCTGACGACAGACGATATTGCCAGCTTTTCCATTATGAAGGATGCGAATGCGACAGCGCTTTACGGCGCACGCGGCGCTAACGGAGTGATACTGGTGACGACAAAAGAAGGGCGGGAAGGAGGCGTCAAAGTACAATTCCGTGCGGAAGGCACTTTTTCTTCCCCGACGGAGAATCTCTCTCTTGCCGACCCCGTAACGTATATGAAACTTCATAACGAAGCCGTACGGACGCGAACTCCCGGAACACGCCTTCCGTATAACGAAAAAAAGATAAACTATACGGAAAGAGGCATAGACCCCGTCTATTATCCGGCAAACGACTGGCAGGATATTTTGTTTGATAAAAATACGTTTAATCACCGTTATAACCTCAATATCAGTGGTGGCGGCAAAGTAGCACGCTATTATATTGCAGCGTCCTATTCTACCGATAACGGTATTATAAAAATGGATAAACGCCAGAATTTCAATAACAATATTAATATCAACAAGTATTCACTGCGCTCGAACGTAAACGTAAACCTGACAAGTTCGACTGAAGCAATCATTCGCCTGAGCGGAATGTTCGACGATTATCAGGGGCCGTTGGACGGCGGTACGGATTTATACAATAAAGCGGTACTTGCAAACCCGGTATACTTCCTACCCTATTATGAACCCGACGAAGCGAACATATTTGCAAAACACATCCTGTTCGGCAATACCGCTTCCGGAACTTATCTGAATCCTTATGCCGACATGTTGAAAGGATATAAATCAAACGACCGTTCGACCATGTATGTACAGTTCGAATTAAAACAAAATCTGGATTTTATCGCAAAAGGTCTGTCGGCAAGAGCCATGTATAACGTGAACAGATTTGCTCAACTGGAAGTAAGACGGCAATATGTCCCGTTTTATTATTCGTTATCGCCTCAGGTTGCCGGTATGGACAGCTATCGACTGATAGCTCTTAATCCCGACGGCGGTACGGATTATCTTGACTATGTGCCGGGAGACCGGAAAATGGAAAATACGATGTATTTCGAAAGCGCATTGCAATATAATACGATAATTGCCGAAAAACATACGGTTTCCGGATTAGCCGTGTTTACGGTGCGGGAAAAGAAAAATAATACGAATAATACGTTACAGCTGTCACTTCCCCAACGGAATGCAGGTCTGGCAGGAAGGGCGACCTACAGTTACGCCGACCGTTATTTTGTGGAGGGGAACTTCGGATATAACGGCTCCGAACGTTTTGCGAAAAACGAACGCTGGGGATTCTTCCCCTCCGCCGGAATGGGCTGGATTGTTACAAACGAAGCGTTCATGGAGCCGTACAAAAGTACTGTTTCAAAGTTGAAACTGAAAGCGACTTACGGTTTGGTAGGTAATGATGAAATCGGAAAAGCCGAAGACCGCTTCTACTATCTTTCCAATCTGAATATGAATGACGGGGGCAGAGGGATTTCTTTTGGGGACACTTACGGTTATAACCGTAGCGGAATATCCATTTCCCGCTATGAAGACCCGAATATCACATGGGAAATAAGCCGGAAAAGTAATTTCGGACTGGAATTGAATCTGATGAGCGATCTGGAACTGCAAGTCGATTATTTCATGGAAAAAAGAAGCAATATTCTACAGGAAAGAGCCGATATTCCGACCACAATGGGTCTGCAAGCCATACCGAAAGCGAACATCGGGAAGGCGAACGGACGGGGAGTCGATATTTCCGTCGATTATAACAAGTCATTTAACAAAGACCTTTGGGTGGTTGTAAGAGGTAATTTCACTTATGCGACAAGCGAATTTGAGGTATATGAAGAACCGGATTATTCCGCAGTGTCATGGCGTTCGCATGTCGGACAGAAAATATCGCAGCAATGGGGATATATCGCCGAACGCCTGTTCTTGGACGACGACGAAGTTAAAAATTCGCCGACACAAACGTTTGGAGATTACGGGGCGGGAGATATCAAATACAAGGATATCAATCATGACGGACGTATTGACGAAAACGACCAGGTCCCGATCGGCTACCCCACGACGCCTGAAATTATCTATGGCTTCGGCGTTTCATTCGGTTATAAGGAGTTTGATTTTTCATGCTTTTTCCAAGGCTCCGACCGATCGGCATTTTGGATAGACCCGGAAAAAATAGCGCCGTTTTTGCATTATTCGACCTCCTCTATCAACAGTGAAGGACGCACAAGCAATCGTGCATTATTACAGGTCATTGCAGACAGTTACTGGTCGGAGACCAACCGCGATATTTATGCATTTTGGCCAAGGTTAGCGGCAACAAGCGTTAGCAACAACACTGTACGAAGTACATGGTGGATGCGCGACGGTTCTTTTCTGCGCCTTAAAACAATGGAGATCGGGTACACTTTACCAAGTAAACTGTCAAAAACCGCCTATTTACAAAACGTACGTATTTATGCATCCGGTAATAACCTCTTCCAGATGCGCAAATTCAAATTATGGGACCCTGAACAGGCGGAAAATGCATTTAATTATCCCCTGCAACGGGTTGTTAACATAGGCGTAAACATTGAATTTTAACAATAAAATATTAGTTTATGAAATATATAATAAAAACAATAAAACTGTTAGTTTTATGTCTTAGCGTGTTTTTTTTCACAGACTGCTCCGATTATCTCGACGTAGTGCCCGATGGCGTCGCTACGTTGGACAATGCTTTCTCCAACCGGATAAATTCGGAAAAGTTCCTGTTCTCATGCTACAATATGCTGCCGGACCAGAATAATCCGTTCACTTATCCGGGAAATGTCGGCATAGACGAAATATGGTGGGACGTTGACGCGAGCGGTTTGAATAGCAGGAGCGGCGCCAGAATAGCGCGGAATGATCAGAATGCCTCTGATCCGTTTCAAAACTATTGGGACGGCCGACGGGACGGTAAAAATTTATGGATAGGGATACGCGATTGCAACATATTCCTTGATAATATTGAACGTGTTCCCGACCTTCAGAATTGGGAAAGGATACGTTGGATATCGGAAGTGAAATTTATAAAGGCTTACCTGCATTTTTTCCTTTTGCAATTGTACGGCCCTATACCCATTGTTGATAAAAACCTGCCGGTAGATGCTTTGCCCGAAGAGGTGCGCGTATACCGTGAACCGGTCGAAGAGGTAATTGAATATGTCGTAAACCTGCTGGACGAATCAATGGAAAATCTTCCCGATTACATTGAAGAGACCGTAACGGAAATGGGGCGTATCACAAAACCGATCGCATATTCGGTGAAAGCGAAAGTGTTGGTATGGGCGGCAAGTCCACTCCTGAACGGCAATCCCGATTATATGAACTTTAAAGATAACAGGGATATACCGTTGATGCCTTTAACGGCAGACAAAACGAAATGGAACAGAGCCATGGAAGCCGTTAAAGAAGCGATCAACGTCTGCCACCAAAACGGGCATGCTTTATTCCGTTATCAACGCGGTTTTGAAACCATATCGGAAACTACGCTCCTTAAATATACGTTAAGGGGAGCCGTATCGGAAAGACCTCAGTACAACCCGGAAGTAATCTGGGCGCATACAAGCGGTGATAATCAATTTCAAAACTACTGTACGCCTAAATTTTTCTCCAGCTATAGCGGTACGGCCGAATTAAGCGCTACACTGAAATTAGCCGAAACATATTACTCCCAAAACGGCGTTCCTATCGACGAAGATCCTGTCTGGAATTATGCCGGACGTTACGATACGCGCATGAACGACGACACAACTCATCAATACTATATCGGTAAAGGCGAGATAACGGCAAACCTTAATTATTTCAGGGAACCGCGTTTCTACGCCCACCTGGCGTTCGACCGCAGTATTTTTGAAGCATTAGCCCAAAAAGAAGAAGAATCCATCATTATCAAAAACCGAAGCGGGGATAATCATGGCGTCGTATTTGCCGATTGCCATATATCGACGGGTTATTTCATTAAAAAACTGGTAAGTTTCCGATCCGCTACGACCACCACCTCTCCCAGTCCGTGGAGATTCTCTATTCCCGTCATACGTCTGAGCGACTTGTACCTGTTGTATGCCGAGACGTTAAACGAAATAAAAGATGTGCCTGATAACGAAGTCTATCAGTGGGTAGACAGTATACGTTTGCGGGCAGGACTGGAAGGCGTTGTCGATTCCTGGGCAAAATATTCGGCCATACCGAATAAACCCGCGACGAAAGAAGGAATGCGCGAAATTATCAAATGTGAACGGATGATTGAGCTTTCGTTCGAAGGGCAACGATTCTTCGACCTGCGCCGCTGGAAAGACGCCATGCGCTATGCAAATCAGCCCGTACAGGGTTGGGATTTCCAGGGCGTCAAAGTAGACGAATATTACCAGATTGTAACGTATTATACGAATCGCAATTATACAATGAAAGATTATTTATGGCCTTTGTGGAATACGTCCATAACAAAAAACTCAAATTTAGTTCAGAATCCGGGATGGTAAATATAAAATGATAGAGCTATGAATCGAAAAATAATCAATATGAAAAATAAACTTTTCCTTGCATATCAGGCAGGAATTGCAGTTTTACTGTCGGTTTTTATGTTTTCATGCAATGAAGACCGGATAGGGCAGAATCCGACAGACAACGTCCCTCCTCCTTCAATAACAAACGTTCGGACGGAATCGTTACCCGGAGGAGGTAAGATAATCTACGATCTGCCGAAAGAAACCGATTTGTCTTATGTTATTTGCGAGTATACGGTCAAAAATGAGAAAAAGATTGCACGTTCTTCCGTTTACAGCAATTTTGTTACGATAGAAGGACTGGCCGACACATCGCCATGTGAATTTACACTGTATCTGGTTGACCATAGCGAAAATAAATCCGCTCCTTATGCCGGTTCTTTCACACCCCAGGAGCCTCCTTACAGGACGATCTTCAAGACACTCGAAGTGGAACCGGATTTCGGAGGCGTCGTCATTCGCTGGAAAAATGAAACGAATGCCATGATCGGAGCATTTCTGCTGGCTATGGGCGACGGAGGCGAATGGGAGGAATTTGATTTGGTCTTTTCTACCGTAATGGAAGACAAACGCGCCATAAGAGGTTATAATACCGATCTCCGTTTGTTTGGCGTCACGCTTATCGATCAATTCGGAAATTATTCCGATACGCTGAAAGTGATGGCCGAACCTTTGTTCGAGAAAGAGTTAAACAAGAAAAACTTTAAAGACGGACACTTGCAGGGAGACAACTATACCTCACACAACAGCCGTCCTATAAGTAACATCTGGGACGGCGACCTTGCCGTGCTGTGGCACACCGTACCTGATGCCGGATTCACCCCGCCGCTGACGTTCACAATTGATTTGGGGATAAAGGCAAAACTTAGCCGTATGATGCTTTGGAACAGAGGCGAATCGTATTATTGGGGACAGCATAATCCGCGATATTTCGAAGTGTGGGGCACCGATGAATTGAAATATCCTATTGAAAATGAATACTGGAGCACAGGCCCATGGCGCAATGACTGGACACTGTTAGGTGATTTCGAAACGATCAAACCTTCCGGACTTCCTTTAGGACAAGTCAGATCGGAAGA
>JAITBC010000029.1 GCA_031283785.1 Tannerella sp.
ATGAGAAGAAAATCGAAATGCTATTCCAAGAAAATCGAAATGTTAAAAATATCTGTACTTTTATTGATGCACCGCAGAAATGGAACACTATCTATACTTAATTAGCAATGCCAAAAAAATCAAGGATCAGGAATGGACGATCGCTTACATGACAAAGAAGCCGAACGAAGATTGGAGCGACAGTTCACTTATGGTAACGGCAAGCAAGTGTTTTGGTGGAAGATAGATGAGTAGAGCCAAAAAGGCAGTTTTTGCGGGGAAAAATGGCGAAACATATATCGACACAATTTACCCCCTTCGCAATATATTGCAGAGGGGGTAAAATTGCAAATTTCGAGTTTTTGAGACAGCCTCAATAAAGAATGAATAAGGCTTTATTATTCATTCTTCAGATAAGACAGATATTTTTTGCTGTCGTCCAATCGTTCTTTTTGATTAGTTAGGGTTTTACTGTCTAAATTCAGGAATCCGTATTCATGATTGTATTGCTGTCCGTGTTCCAGAATCCAGTTCACAAAATGCACAACATCTTTGTTGGTGAAATATTCTTTCGGTATTTGCAAACCGAAATTCTTGACCGGTATCGTTTCTATTTTTGATTCTTCGAGTAAAGAAATCAATTGGTCGATATTGGACGAATCGAATGCTTCTTTTTGTTTCAGCTTCAACTGCAACGGAACTAAAGATATGCCGGTTTTCAACTGCCGCGACGTCAGGTCGAATACATAGTTCAACGTATTGAAAGTGACGCCTTTTTCGTCTTTTTGTACGGCGGTAAGCAGGTAAATTTCGTCTCCGAAAATTTTCTTCCCCTTTATCCGTTCGGGCGCCTGGTCGAAATGTTCTGCCAGCGCCTGGGTCGTCGAAGATTCGCTGTCGCGGGAATAAATGGTCGCCGTATATTTGGATTTTTCATCAGGATCAAAATCCTCGTCCAGAACGTCTTTCTCAAAAACCAGTTCGACGATCTCTTTTTTCTTTAGCCCTTTGGCTGCTTTTTCCAGAAGTGGATTCTGTGCATTGCTTACAGGCAGAAGCGCATACCGGCCTATGTAAACAATCTTTTCCCCATTGGCGCTGTCATCGTCGGAAAGCGAATGGACGATAACCGATAAGTCCGAAGATTCTTTGTTTGGCGATGTGCCGACACCCAGCCGGATAGGTGATTGCGGGTTTTCTTTTTTATATTCCGTAAGCCATTTCTCGACGATGGGATATACAAATTTTGTCCCTTCTATGCGGATTTCCTGTGCTAAAACATATCCGGAGAAAAATGTAAATGAAAGGACTGCTGCTATTTTATAAACTGTTTTTTTCATTGCTTATATTATTTATGTTAGTGATTAATTATTATGTTAGTGATTAATATTATAAATGTATGAGTTATTAAGAAAATGCGCATCGCGGACATTCCGCAAGACGAAAGAAGACAGTGTGCGACATCGATCGGCTTCCGATAAAAGGAGAAGCATCAGCTTCTTTTTGATTAATTTTGAATATATAAACGACATATCTAAACCATGATTAATTACGGCGACAAAGGTATGGCGTTATTATCTTCCGAAAAATACCACATTAATGGTATTTTTGTCATATAAATTTCACCGCACATTTTTATCGCTCTGTGTGCGATTCAAAAATTTCATGTATGTTGTCCTTTTATCATCCGTTTCGTTTTTTATTTGCCGATTTCTTTGAATTACATTTGCTTTACATTACATTTGCACAAAATTATGATCGCCGGCTAATTGCCTGTACTTTTATTAAAACGGTTGATTTTGTATTATACATAAAATTTATATGCGTCGGTACGCAAGAAAACTATAACAGTATGAAGATTAAATTGATTTATCCAAAATGGAAGAAATTGCCGGGACAGACGACTTTTAATTTACCTCCTCACGGGCCGGTTGTTTTTGCGGCTACGCTTCCCGAATACGTAGATATTTCGTTTACGGACGAAAATGTTGAAGATATTGATTTTGATGAGGATTGTGATCTCGTCGCGATCTCCATGATGTTGAGCACGCAGGTGAAACGCGGCTGGGCGATAGCTGATGAATATCGTTATCGCAGCAAGCAGGTGATGTTCGGCGGCATCTCGACCATGTTGCATGCCGAAGAGACGATGGAACATGCCGACTCCGTTTTTCTTGGAGAATCGGAGGGGCGTATGGAAGAAGTCCTTAGCGACTGGAGAAAGGGCGAGCTGAAAAAAGTGTATAATTATTTGGTGAAGCAGCCTCCTGTCGAGGATATCGGCCCCGCCCGCCGCGATTTGTATAAGCGCGAGCTTTACAATCATAAAGGCGTACAGATGGTTGATTTGTTTCATGCTTCGCGCGGCTGCCGTTTCAGTTGTTATCCGTGTGCCGTATCTTATCTGGGTGGTCGTATATTCCGTCCCCGGCCTATCGACAAGGTGATAGAAGACTTGGCCTCAATAGATAACAATCGTTTGTTTGTCGTTGACAATTCCCTTGCGCAAAATAAAGAATGGGAAATGGAACTCTTCCGCGAAATGATTCCGTTTAAGAAAAAATGGATAAGCCATACGATCGAAGACGATCCGGAAGTGCTTGACCTTGCCGCACAAGCCGGGGCATGGTATGTATATCAGGCGGTATATGACACGTCAAACTATATAAAAGAACGCGTGAAGCGTTATCATGATTATGGTATCGGCGTCGAAGGGACAATTCTTTTGGGTATAGACAGTCAGACGGAAGACGACATCAAGCGATTGATAGATTTCCTCCTTGAAATAGACCTCGACCTTGCCGAATTTACGGTAATGACGCCGTTCCCCCATACGAAAGGATATGACGATTACCTGCGCCAGGGACGTATCTTCGATTTCGACTGGAATCATTATAATGCCGGACAAGTGGTGTTCCACCCGAAACATATGTCGGCGGAGCGTCTGCAGGAGCTATACGAATATGCGTGGGATACTTTCTATAAAGACGAAAGTCAGGAGCAGAAAATGTTCCGTCTGTTTACGAGCGTTGTCTTGCGCGAAATGAAAGAAGGAACATACCGCCCCCGCAACCGTTCGCTCGTCAACAAATCATTTGGGAAAGAGGTAGTGAGGAAACTGAATAAGGTTGAGAATTAAAACGTTCCTACTTTTTTACCACCTTGGCAAAAGTTTCGTTTATCCGAAAGAGGTACAGCCCCTGCGGATAGGCTGACAGGTCGAGGCGGTCGCCAACAACATTCTGCAACAGTAAGCCCCGCATGTCGTATACTTTTACGTCGCTTTCCGCTCCAAAAAAGACAATGCCCGATGTGGGATTGGGATAAGGCATGACGGCGGTTGAAGACGCCGGCGGAATATTGCCGACAATTCCCTGATAAAAAGGATGCAGTTCGAGATGGCCGTCCATTAGTCCGAAATATTGTTCAATGGGATGTCCTCCGTTTTGCGATTTGACAGGCTCATCGTATGCCTCAAAGAAAAATGCCGGGATATCATCGCGGGCAATCCATTCGAGAAATCCGTTCAGGTATTTCACTGCTTTTTGCGGCGAAGGAGTTTGGGTGAAGCCGTTTTCTACGCTGTATAGGCCTCCGGAATAGGGTGTTCCCGTTTCGGTCAGCAAAACGAATTTTGCGGGAAGTGCAGCTGTCTGGTTTGTATATGTTCGGATGAGCGCATCAATCATTTCATTTTCGGGCGTACTGTCCCACGTGCCGCAATAAATGTTCACGCCGACGAAGTCAAGTCTGTCCAGTACGGCGCGGCTCCAGAGTACATCCGATATATCCGCGCTTCCGACAGGTATGACGAAACCTGCGTCTTTCACAACCTTGCGAACGGCGTCGATACACGAGGCATGTGTTGCCGGAGCAATGCCCGCCAAGCTACATTCGTTTCCGACGGAGATAAGGTCAGGCGCCGGTCCGGTTTCGAGGATTTGTCGTAGGCCCTGTATTTGTGCGTTATTCTCAAGCGTATTGTTGGTTACATGTACGCCGATCATCGTTCGCAGCCCCTGTTCTTTAGCAATTTTGTTGATGTACTGGAGTCCGTTGTTCAGAGTTCCGAAGGTTTTGACCCATTTTGTAAGCCGGACAACGGGCGCCATTCTTGTGCGCGTCGTTTCTTCGGAGAGAGGATGACCGAATGGCTCTCCGTTGAGGGCAAGTGAGACATTGAGACCCCAGAACGGAGTAGCGAGCGGCTCGCGGGGCAGCCAAACGAAAGAGGCCGGCGCGCTGAACGCGCCTGACATGCGGGTGACAGCCTTGATGAGCAGCGACCCGTCGGAAGGTACGGCGAACAGGGTGGCGTCATTGGCATTGTATATCCTGGCGGAAGCGGAAGTGGCGGGGTCGCTGCCGTCCTGTGTGTACAATATAGCGCCTCCGGCCTGACAGGAGAGCGTGATGCGCCGTCCCGCATCCGCCAATCCCGGGCGAATGTCCGGCACGGGCGGTTGCGGGCGGTTTGCCCAGAAATCGTTCCGGTTCACCGCGAGCGCCGGGCCGATGTGTTTTCCGTTCATGAAACCGGCGTTCACACGGCTTCCTTCAATGCCGTCGAATGTAGCCCGCAGCACGAAGTAAAAGTTGACGTTGACGATCTCGAAATCGCCCTGTCCTCCGGTTGTGATGTTTATCGAGAAATTGCCCGAAGCATCGATGGCATTCAGATAGTTGTTGTAGTAAGGCTTTACATAATCGCCCCACGAAGTGTGAAGCATTGCAATGACGGCGTATTGCGCGGCGTTATTTTCCGTAAAGTTGTCCCATATGACCCGTCCTTCGGCGGCGCCCCCCTCTCCTGTCGGCGGGATGTAGTTGACGACAATATCCGGGTCTGCGGCATGCATCCGGGTTATGCCGGCACAAAGCAATATTCCGGCTACAAGACGTACAAACTTTTGAAAAAATCTATTCATATATTGTATAATTGTTGGCGTTAATAAATCCTGTTAAAGATACGGCATTTCTCCTGTGTCTTTGTTTATGATTTATCTTCCCGATAGTCGAAGAATTTAATCAGTTTGCGGCTTGTCGGGGGCATTTGTTTTTTTGCTATTAACTCGATGGGTTCGAATACGATGTCGGGGGCGACGCGTATTTTCGAGCGGAACAGGTCTTTTATCTGTTTTATAAAGGCTTCACTGTTGTTTGAGCTGCCTGTGAGGATGCGTATACCGTCTGTGCCGATGGCGTTTGTATAGACTTCTACGATGTAGTTTTTTACTTCCGGGATATTTTCGAGGATGTCATACAGTGCGGCAGGATAAAGCGTTGTCCCTTTATATTTTATCATTTGTCCTTTGCGACCGAGGATAGGTCCCAAGCGCAAGGTGTTTCGTCCGCAGGCGCAGGGTTCTTCAAAATGATAGCAGACGTCTCCCGTTTTGAAACGTATAAGCGGCATGCCCTCTACGCCGATAGTGGTGACGGTGATCTCGCCGGGCTCGCCGGGTTTCACGGGTTGGTCGTTGTCGTCGAGAAATTCAACGATTGTGAGGTCGGGTTTGTGGTGTGTTCCACATTCCTTTTCACATTCGCTGAACGACGACTGCATCTCTGTCGAGGCATAGTTGACGTGCATCGTCAGTTCCGGCCACAGCGCGTGTATTTTCTCTCCGAGTTTATTAAAGGCATGTTCATTCGTGCGTACCGTTTCGCCGACGCATATAGCGCGTTTTATGGAGCAGTTGCGGTAATCGATACGGTTCGCCTTCGCAAAATCGATGAGTTTGAGCAGGAATGACGGCACGCATATACATACGGTAGGATTTATACGGCGTATGGTGTTCCATTGCAGTTCGGGAATGCCGTTTCCTACGCGTATCAGGCCGGAGCCTAATTTCACGCTGCCGAGTTGACATGCCTGTCCGGCCATGAAACAGCGGTCGATGGTCACCATGAGCTGGATGATGTCGGAAGGCCGGCATCCTGCAAATTCGTATGATAGCGCTTCGCTCAAAGCGAGGCGTCGCAGGTCGTTTTCCGTATCGGCAAAGGTGACCGGTTCGCCGAGAGTGCCGGATGTTGTTACATAATCGCGTATACAGGATATGGGGACGCAGACAAAATCTTTGTTGCGCAATTGCAGATCCTGTTTTGTCGTAACGGGTATATGCCGCAGGTCTTCGATATGTTTTATTTTTGAGATATTGATGTTTTCTTTTGCAAACAGTTCTTTGTAATAAACAGAGCGGGCATTCACATATTCAAGTAATTCCGTCATTCTTTTTTCCTGATATGTTTTAATTTCCGGTAATGGAAGATGTTGAAGTCTGATACTGTTATCCATAGTTATATTAAGTATATATTTATCCGTTAATAATTTTTTCTGCGTTTTCGACCGGCGAGGCATATATTCCGAGAAAGATAGACATAAGCGTGTCTTTGTCGCCTTCTGCCTGTTCAAGCATATGCCGGCAACGGGCGGAGAATATTTCTTTTTCTTCCGGCGTATAAAAGTCGCTGTATTTTGTACTCCCCGAATGCATGTCGCAGGCGATATAATTGTTGTCGTATAATTTGTAATTTTCGTAAATACGCCGGTCGATAAGCGATGCTACCGTTTTATAAAATTCGTTGGGATATTTGTAGTTTATCTCAAGTTCTTCCGTTGTAACGGGTTTACAGACACTTATGTTAACAGCGCCTTTGGGTTGCAATATCCCCGTCAGGATGCTGTTGAGGTCTTCGCCCGGTTGTTTAATATATTTTTCGCACTTGCGTGAAAGATATAATTCGCGTGTTTTCAGGATATCGCATGATTCTATCCGGTACGATATTGCGACGGGTACGATGTTAAGTTCTCCCGCCGACTGAATCGGATCGGCGGCATTGCTCATGCAAAACATCTTTATGATGCCCTGGTCGGTCGCGTCGTTACCGTCTTTGGTGCGGCCGTTGCGTTGAGCTATCCATATGGATTCGCCTTTCTCTTTAATCGTATAACGGATATATTCCGACAAATGCATTGAATTTTTGAGAAATTCGCGGATCGTACTGCTTCTTATTACTTTGAACATCTTGTTCGTTTTCCCGATATCAACGACCAGTTGCGGATGCATCAGGTTACTGCCGAAAGTTATTTCCGTAGTCCGGAAGCCATTGGAATGGAGGATATATTGGAATAATGATGAATCGAGCATGATATCCCTGTGATTTGAAATGAAAAGATAGTTTTTCCCCGTATCAAGCCCGTCAAGTCCGCTGTAAGTGAAGTCCGGAATGGAACGTGCGATGACTTGCCGGTTTACGTGGTACATGACATTTAACTGGAACTCCTCGGTTGTGCGGATATTGCGTACCATATTCCGCACATCTTCCACGTTCCTGCCCGGGAAAATATACTGTGATAACGTTTCAAAATGTTCGCTGTCGGCTATGCGCTGCATGGCCGGTGGTATCTCGGAAGGGTAATAAGGGCATATATCGTCGAATTTGTTTTGCATATCTTCGTTTGTTTCTCAATATAGTCAAGTTGTGAAATAGTTTTTGACCGTATAATTAATATTCATTTGTCGGTATCAGGAGAATAAAGATTTGATTTCGTCGGGCGAAAGCTGACGGTAATCGGGCCTGCCTTTCTTGCCGCCTGTTTCGGGGAATGATACCTGGAAAACCTCTTCGTCATAGAACGGCAGTTTTGAATTTGTATCGGGATTACATTCGAGATAGATGACGTCCTTTTCAGAAAAACCTTTGCTTTCGCAAATTTGTTTTAACAGCGAATACCCCACATAAGTAACGGATGTCCCGGGATTATCCTGATACAATTCCGTTACAATAAAATATGTTTTCCCTTTGCAAGTCAGTATTTTTAATCCGCACTTTGAAGGGACATCCCATTGGCCGTTGAATTCGAAAACCTCATCGTAATATTTTTCAGGAACTTTCATTTTCAATGCAAATTTTTAGTCGTCAGATAATTTTTTATCGTTTCGATATCCTTATATTTAGGCGTATCATCCGCAAAGATAGGAAAAAATGAGCGAATTTCATGATAAATAGCGAGTGTTTTTTTTGACATTTTCTTTTGTATCTTGAGATAATCAATAGCTTGAACGAGCGCCATGAAATGAATTGACATCACCTGGTATCCGTTTTCAATTACCGTACAGGCCATCAGCGACGCATTTGTTCCCATACTTACAATATCCTGATTATCATTGTTGTTTGGTATGCTATGGACATACATTGGGTTGGACAGCGTCTGACATTCGGCAGTAGTCGAAGTGGCGGTGAACTGTGCCGCCTGTAATCCGTAATTCAGGCCGAGAACACCGAGGTTGACGAACGGAGGCAGAATATTGTCGTTGATGCGGTTATGACATAGATAATTTAGCTGGCGTTCGGCAAGCATTGTCATTTTCGTAACGGCGATTTTCAACTTATCCATTTCGAAGGATATATAATCGCCGTGGAAATTGCCCCCATGGTAAACGTATTTCGTTTGAGGGTCTACAATCGGGTTGTCGCACGCAGAATTGAGTTCGTTGATAAGCACTCTTTCCGCGTTTTCGAGTTCGTCGCAGACGGGACCGAGTATCTGGGGTACGCAACGTAATGAATAGTAAGCCTGTATTTTATGATTGAAAATCTTTTCCGTATGATTGTTATTGTACATTTCTATTTCGCGTTTTTTCATCGTTTGATTGCCCTGTGCCCATTTGCACATCTTACGGGCAACGGCTAACTGTCCTTTGTGCCTTTTCGTACCGTTCAGGACGGGTGACATCATGTCGTCGTACGATGACGCTATTTCGTTCATCATGACAGATGCGACGATCGCCCATTCCATAAGTTGGCGGGCATAGATCAGGTTGACAAGTCCGATGCCGGTCATTACGGAAGTCCCGTTTGTCACGGATAAGCCTTCGCGGATACGTATTTCAAACGGTTTAAGTTTTTCCGCTTTCATCACTTCTGCCGCAGGCGTCAGTTTACCTTTGTAAAAAACTTCCCCTTCCCCGATAAGCGTCAGTGCAATATGGGCTAACTGTACAAGGTCGCCGCTTGCCCCGACGCTTCCATGTTCGGGTATATACGGATAGATATCACGGTTGATAAATTCGGTGATGAGACGGACGAGGTCGGTATGTATGCCGGAATACCCTTGCAGGAACGTGGAAAGGCGTGCAATCATGGACGCTTTGACATAGATAGTTTCCAACGGCTTGCCGGCTCCCGTCGAATGGCTTCGGATAATGTTATACTGTAACTGCCTGAGATCGTCGTCGTCAATACGATACTGCGCCATAGGGCCAAAGCCGGTATTGATGCCGTATATAATTTTTTCTCTGGAGAAATCTTTCAGGAATGAATAACAGTAATCGACTTTTTGGATTGTTCTTGCAGATAAGTTCAATTTTTTACCGCCGAATAGAAGGTCTTTGATGTCGTTTAATAAGAATCCTTTTTCGGGGTTATATGTGATTGTTTTTTCCATTGTTTATTTGTTTGTTTTGCAAATCAGAATTGATTATAAATTATCGATTATATTCTCAAGATGTATTCCGCGCGAGCCTTTTATGAGTATTTCATATCCTTTCAACGGAGTGGTTTTGAGGTGTTTGTTTAATTCGTCTACCGTTTTAAAACGCGTATAAGTTTGTCCGGCGGCATAAAACCGTTCGCCGCAGAGCAGGACTTTATTAAATCCGCATTTATTTACAAGCGATATGATTTCTTCGTGCATTTTCGGGCTTTCTTCGCCAAGTTCCAGCATATCGCCGAGAATGACGGCTTTTTGTGATGATACGGAATCTTTGGCGGAGGAGGATACCGTATCGGGGAGCCGGTCGGGTGCGGAACGGATATACCGTTTCTCCAGCAGGGCAAAATTTTCCAGAGCCGCCTTCATGCTGCTGGGATTAGCATTATACGCATCTATAATGAGTATATTGTGATCTGTTTTTTTCAATTGCGAACGGTTGTTTGTCGGCAGATATGACGATAAGGCTTCGTTTATCTGTTCGGGCGGGATGCGGAAATAAAGTCCCGCCGTAATAGCTGCAAGTGCATTGTACAGGTTGTATTTGCCGACAAGATGCGTGTCTACGCGGGATGTCTCAATGTCTTGCGTTGCAGCGTTTTGTAAGTGCCACCGGAACGAAAGGAAAGGGTCATTCTGAATGACCTCGCCCGTGACCGACGGAGATTGCCGGCGGCACATATCTTCTTGTCCGCTTTGCTGTAAGGTCCCGTCCGTTTTCATTTTACGTGCAGATTCGTCTGTTTCTGTGGACTGTGCAGATTCGTCAGGGATATTGCCGTAAGTTGTTTTCTTTATACCTTTCGCCATCTCCATCAGGCGTTTATTATTCCTGTCAATAAAAATCATGCCGTTTGTTTCCCTTATGAAATCATACAACTCACCTTTTGTCCGAACGACGCCTTCGAACGAACCGAACCCTTCCATGTGAGCGTATCCTACGTTTGTGATAAGTCCGTAGTCGGGCCGGGCTATTTCCGCCAGTTCGCGTATTTCGCCGGGGTGACTGGCGCCCATTTCCACAACCGCCAGTTCATGTCGGTCCGTCAGTTTAAGTAATGTTAGCGGTACGCCTATATGGTTGTTAAGATTACCCTCCGTATGCAGTGTATTGTATTTTTGGGATAAAACTTTAGCTATCAGTTCTTTTGTCGTTGTTTTCCCGTTAGTGCCCGTGATGCCGATAATCTTAGTTCCCAGGGCTTCTCTGTGAAAGCGTGCGAGTTGTTGTAATGTTTCGAGTACATTCTCAACGACGATCATCCTTTTGTCCGACGGCACGGAGACGCCATCATTATTTATCGGCACGGAGGCGTCGTTATTAGCGGATAGCGTAAGGTCATTATTACCTGCCGGCGCAGAAACATTCTCGACGACGGCATATGCGCATCCTGCCTGCAGCGCTTTTCCTGCGTAAGCGTTACCATCAAAAGTCTCGCCTTTAAGTGCAAAAAATATAGCGCCGGGCGGACATGCCCGGCTGTCGGTAGTGACAACGGGATGTTGTTTGTATAATGCGTACAATTCAGATATAATCATACCGTACATAAATTATTTAAAAAGCGACTTACATAGTATCAAAATTATCGTAATGTAGTTTCCTGCATTTGTCAGCTACATTTTACGATTAAAATTTTGTGGCGCAAAAGTAATTTATATTAGGTTATTTTCATACATTTGCGAGTTAAAAAGTCTGTTTTAGAATTTAAGATGAGTGCAAAACTATTGAATATAAAAGGTAAGTTAGTGTCGTTGGATACGCCGGTTGTGATGGGTATACTCAATGTGACGCCCGATTCGTTTTATGCCGAAAGCCGGCAACAAAGCGAAGCGGCTGTCGCAAAACGTATCGAAACGATCCTGTCGGAAGGCGGCGCTATTATCGATGTCGGCGGATATTCTTCGCGTCCCGATGCGGAGGAAGTATCCGCCGAAGAAGAATGGGACAGGATTGAGCCGGCATTGAAAATGTTACAGCGTGATTATCCTGAAATTCCCGTATCGCTGGATACGTTCAGGGCGGATATAGCGCGTCGCGCGGTGGAAACATACGGTGTTGCCGTGATTAATGATATTTCGGGCGGTAATATGGACGGCCGTATGTTTGAGGCGGCGGCGAAGTTGAATGTCCCTTATGTGCTTATGCATATGCGTGGCGTACCGCAGACAATGCAGCAGTATACGGATTATGATAATATCATTGAAGACGTCATGTTGTATTTTGCCGAAAAAGTACGGGATTTACGGTCGTCGGGCGTTAATGATATCATCATCGACCCCGGCTTCGGATTCGCTAAAACGTTAGACGGGAACTATGAGCTTATGCGCAGTCTGAATGAGTTTTCGACATTGCTTGAGTGTCCGCTGCTCGTTGGCGTTTCGCGTAAAAGTATGATATACGGATTAATCGGCTGTACGGAGGAGGAGAGCCTGAACGGTACGACGGTGCTGAATACGTTCGCATTGTTTAACGGAGCGGATATCCTGCGGGTGCACGATGTGAGGGAGGCGGTCGAAGCCGTGAAAATTGTTTGTAAAATAAAACGTTGATGTTATGTTTATTTCATTTGGGATAAAGGACGCAATAGATGTCATTTTGGTGGCCTTTTTTATGTATCAGACCTATAAACTGATGAAAAGTTCCGGTACATTAACCATTTTCAGCGGCATTGTGTCTATCATCGCGGTGTGGGTGCTTGTCTCGCAGATACTGGAGATGCGTCTTATAGGCGCTATACTGGATCAGGTGATAAGTGTCGGATTTATTGTACTGGTCATCCTGTTTCAGGATGAAATACGTCGTTTCCTTATCGCATTAGGTTCTAACCGCGGATGGCGTATTTTTTATAACTTTTTCAGGAAACAGGATAACGGAACCGGCGATCAGAAATTCGTTATGCCCGTAGTGCTGGCATGTATGAACCTGGCCAAAAAGAAGACCGGGGCGCTTATTGTGATACAGCATGAAATGGACCTGTCGCCCTATATCCAGACGGGTGAAATGTTCACGGCCGACGTGAATGCACGCCTCATCGAAAATATCTTTTTCAAGAACAGCCCCCTCCACGACGGAGCGGTGATTATCGTCGACAACGACATCAAAGCCGCCGGATGTATCCTGCCGGTGGCGCATAACGTTGTGATACCGAAAGAAATGGGACTGCGCCACCGTTCCGCTTTAGGCATGTCTATTGAAACGGACGCCCTGATCGTTGTCGTATCGGAAGAAAGAGGTTCCATCACCGTTGCGCGTAACGGGAAACTGAACCGCTGCGCTTCGGCCGAAGAATTGCAACTGATTCTTTCCGGCGAAAAAGTCGTGTGAAGCAGCGAGGAAACATCCCCGTGAAACCCTGTGGAGCGCCATGAAGCGCCTGCAGGCCAATTCAAATGCGCCCCTCTTGAAAGGAACAGGCGAGAAAATACTTAAAAATACATAACAACGTTATTTTTTCGCGAAAATATTTTTGTACTTAAAAAAAGAATTGTATCTTTGGCGCTGTTATTATATTTTAATTAAAAAATACAGTTTATGAATTTTCTCTTAACAACAGGCATCGCCATTAATTGTAATTTAAGCATCTTTAAACCTTTCGACGGAAGGTTTGGCACAATCCTTGTAGAGAGAGAGAGAGAGAGAGAGTAAGCAGGCGTATATAGTCTATTTATATTATGTACACGCGCGTATTACCATGCGCGTTGGAGACAGCAAAAACAAATCATTTAAGCCCTATTTCCCGGTCGTCGTTTTTATCGGATTAAACGACGAAACGGGATTTTTTTATTCACAAAAACATATTCAAGCCAATGTCGCCGGTGTGGATTTCCGGCTCTGGGTAATCGAATCGGACGCCGACGTACGCAATTTCGTCCTCGAAGCTGACAAAGTACTCGACAGCGACGCCTTCAAAGGCCTGTTCGCCGCAGTAGAAGCCACGCTTGCCGTAGCTTTCCCGACGCTGTCGGGCGTGATAGCTGTCAGCGGAGT
>JAITBC010000037.1 GCA_031283785.1 Tannerella sp.
AATGAAAATATTTGATAGCGATGTAAAAAATATGCTGCAATGGCTGAATCTTTTCTGATGCGCTATGAACTTGAGTTATATAATTGAATTATATGAAAACGAAGTTCTACGTTAGTCAAAGGAAGTACGCTTATCCAAAACTCAGGTTAACAGTTTCCTATACGTGAATGTTTTTATTGACATTTACAGAGCCTTTTAAGGCATAGAAGAGCAAATAGGCAAAACCTGCAAGCGGCGTCCAGTAGGAAGCCATATACGAAACCATGTCGGCTATACGGTTTTGCACCATCATCAGTAATGCGCCGCCGCCAACCATCATCATGAAAATGCCGGAAGCAGGGGCAAGATATTTTCCCAAACCGTCGACTGCCATATTATAGATACATCCCCACATCACGGAAGTGCAAAGTCCGGTCATAACAAGAAACAGGGTATTGATTGGCACATCGGCGATTACGAACGAGCCGCCGGCAAAAACAGGGAAAGGCGCATGTCTGGTTACGGGTGCGAATATTGCTGCCAACAACAGGACAATCCCTACAATCGACGCCAACGCCAGCATTGCCCGTCCCGACACTTTTGCCCCGACAGAAGCGCCGGCAAACCGTCCGATAACCATCAGCAGGAAATAAGTTCCTGTAACAAATCCGGCAACTTCGGCATTTAACCCTCCTCCTCCTGCTTTCATATCCGTCAGGAACAGGTTCATCGTTCCGGCAATACCTACTTCGACGCCTACGCTGCAACTCACCCCGACACTTCCCAGCACGAAATGACGGAACGACCATGCGCTGTATTTGTCCTTGATATTTTTCGCCGGAGCCTGACTTAACCCGGGTTCGGGCAGTCGCAGGCTAATCAGCGATACAAATGTCAGCGCAAAAACGCCCATAGCCATAAACAGCAGAGGATTGACATTGGGAATGACCGTGTTTTTCGTAACCTCGCCAACCAAAGCGCCTACAAAAACAGGGGTTACAACGCCCATAAACGAGTAAAAACTGCCGCCGACCTGAATCAGCTGATTACCCTTGTTGCCGCCACCGCCCAAAGTGTTCAGCATCGGATTGACTACCGTATTCAACACGCACATCGAAAATCCGGCTACGAAAGCGCCGAGCAGATAGACAGTGAAACTTGAGTAAACGCCCGACAAATACTGGACGAAAACGCCGACAAAACCAATAGCGATACCTGTCAGCGCCGTTGTTTTGTAGCCATACTTTTGCAACAAAATCCCCGAAGGGACGCCCATACATGCGTATGCAAGAAAATTGGCGCACGAGCCAAGTATCCCCAAAAAATTGGAAAACTGAAACTGTTCCTTGACAATCACGCCCATCGGCGCTGCAAGATTCGTTACAAACGAAATAATCCCGAAAAGGATAATCATTACGATAATCGGCAATAGCCGGCTTTTCCCATTTGTTTCCATTGTTATTTAATTATGAATTGTGACTGATAATTTACAACCGGCTGTTTACGCATTTGACAATTTCGCGGATATTTTCTTCGGGCGCCATTGGAGGGATAGCGCATCCCGCTCCCAAAACCAGCAGCGGACTGTTTCGATAAACCTCAAGAATCCGGATACTTTCTTCGCGAACCATTTCAGGCGTGCCCAGTGCAAAGACGCCGCTCGGGTCAATCGTCCCGAACAGGGTTACGGTATTTCCAAGCGTCTCGTAAATGTTTTCTATCGGGGTTTTGTAATCCAGTTCCACAGCGTCAAGCCCAAGTTTGCTTATCTGTGGCAAAATCAGGCGCGTATCTCCGCAAATATGCAACAGGTAGGGCAAGCCGCAACGATGCGTTTCATCGACTAATGCTTTTTCGAAAGGCATGGCAAATTTTTCGTACATCTCCGGCGAAATCATGCTTGGACCGGCAGGACTGTCGCCGTTCGACAACATGTCGGCGCCGGTTTCTGACATTAGCCGGATAAACTGACGACAAATGCCCGTTGTGTATTTCAACAGTTGCATCACTTTCTCTTCGTCCATAAACAGGTCTATCATGAAATTTTCGGGACCGCGCATCGAACATGCAAGCGAAAAAGGCGCCTGGTCGCAGTTTCCTCTGACGAACAGTTCGTTTCCGAAATGCTTTTTTATCAGCCTGACTGCTTCCAATGAATGTTGTATTCTCGGATGTCGCGAAATATCCGTTTCGGCAAGTTTGCCTGCTTCGTCAAGCGATTCGAGAAATATTTCGTGCGTCCTTGCCGGTTCATCCACGGGATAATCTACCGGAACGCTGACAGCAGACGCTTCTATCGCTGTATCAACGTCGAAAAGTATACCGTCGAGACCGTACTTTTCGGCATAGCGGATATGACATTTCGCCGCAATTTCGGGGTCGGTACGGTATTCTTTCATCGTATATCCCGCTTCACGTATTGCCGGCATAAAATTGTGCAGCATCACCGGACGCCTGTCGGGCATGACTCCCGACAAAGCTGCTCTGATTCTTTCGTAACCGTTCATTTATAGCTCCTTCTTTTTTAATTCAAAATATTTATGGCAATGATTTTATAAATTGCCTGACTGTTATTTTCGAAAATCGCAAAATGCAAAGTTATTTAAAAATTTGAAAACCGAAACTAATTTTGTGCGGTAATGTTTGCAATACACATTTCCATAAAAACATGCACGAAACATAAAATGTGCTGCAACTCAGAATGAATGGTTTTGTGCGACAAAATTCGGTCAAAGATGACACACAGGTTGCAGCATGACAAAAATCATATATTTGAACGCTTTGGCGTAGTATAAAACAGGAAAAATCTATCTGAATGCCCGCAAAACAGGAAATAAATTGTACGGAGACTTGAAAGATATTTTGAGTTTTATAACAAAAAAGACCGCGCCAAAATTTTGATTATGTTTGTCCTCAAAATATTTGCAAAAAAGTATGCGCTGTTAAAAAAAATAACCTTTTGTTAGAAATATTATCGCTTGATGTTGAAGAAAGCATTATTCGAATGATTGCCTGTAAAGATGCGGACAAAAACCTGAATATTGAAAATGAAATTTTGTCGGGCGTCACGCAAAATACCCACAGTTGTCAATTAGATACAAAATAATATCGCCTCATTTTTTGTACTTTATAAGAGGGGGGAAACTTGACTTTTGAAATATTCTATTGTTTTCGTCAGACCTTCGTTTAATTTGACTGCAGGCGACCAGTTTAACTTTTCTTTTGCCAGAGCGATATTTGGCTGTCGCTGTTTGGGGTCGTCGGCAGGCAGCGGCAAATACGTTATTTTAGACTTGGAATTTGTCAGAGCGATTACTTTTTCAGCCAGTTCCAGCATCGAAAACTCGTCGGGATTGCCGAGGTTTACCGGACC
>JAITBC010000095.1 GCA_031283785.1 Tannerella sp.
TACGGGAATCAATTATATCTGTGAGTTTTATTAGCAAGTCGTGTTTCAGGAAAACAACATGTTTTTGTACATAACCACTTATCTTGTCAATACTTTTTTTTATATTGTCTCTATCGGCATATGCCATTGTGTTGTAATTTGACTGCAAGTTTTTTGTTTGTGAATCATTGTCCCCATATTTAATTTTATTATAATTATACTTTGCATATACTAAAGCTTCTTCCTGTTTAAAAAGAAGATTGTCCATTGCGGTCTTAACAGTATCCTCACTAAAATCAAATACAAATTCTTTCCTCAAAATACATTTTACCAATAGATATTTAGATACATCGCTTCCTCCCGACAGCAGTTTATGAATGATTCTCAACAAGCGCGTTTTTCCAACGCCATTTTTTCCGAATAATCCGACGACATCGCCGGGATTTTTGATTTGTATGCCATTGGGGAAACCTAACCCTATTGCGGCACATGTTTCGGCTGACAGATTAATTGAAGTTATGCGCATAACGATTTATTATTTATATTATTTGATTAAATTATTGTCAATTATAAACTTTGCACCCCAATTTAACTCATCATAATCACGTTGAAATGCTTTCTCAAGTGTTATGGAAAAATCACATCCTTTTCCTTTAGCATCTTCGACTTTGTTTTTTTTATGTGTCTCCGAGTCATGTTCTTTGGCGTATATTTCTGCTTGACGATAAGTAGAGCAAGCGACAATCCATGACGCGATTAATGCGAAAAATGCAATTATTAGACTTGCTAATTTAAACTTAACATTTGTTTTCATCGTCAGTAACACTTAACAATTTTTCAATATTTCACTCCCGCATGTTCTAAAATTCGTTTCACATCATCAATTTTCAGCGCCACATTTTCTCCCTGTTGAGCGATAGCGCTGCTGCCGACCAGGATACCGATTACCGTATTGTCGTCTTTCAGAATACAGGGACCTCCGCTATTGCCGGGATTTGAAGTCGCGTCTAATTTGAACAGATTTATACCCTGATACGTATCACTGTTGATATTGCCTTTTGTAATCGAATAATCGCCGTTGGGATAACCTATCAGAATAACTTCGTCCAGATTCTGCACTGCACTTGACTCGCCCAAAGCCAAAGGCTCGATATCCGATATTTCGGAGACTTCCAGCACGGCTACATCCGAAAGAAAATATTCGAGAGGTACTCCGTTTTCTGTAGTTTGAACAGATGCGGGCGCGATGTATTTAATCGTTGCCTTTGTTTGCAGTTGATTTTTTGAATGTTCGAAAAATAAATCCACCTGATTGCCCACTTTGCTGTTTTCGACCACATGTCTTGCCGTAAGCAGAGTTGTAGGACTAATCAAAAAAGCCGTTCCCAGTCCGGAACCGGTAACGACTTTCGCTACCGGCTCCTGAATATCGGAACCGAATGCCGCCCTGCCCGATATGGCGCCGAAAGAAAACAGGGAATATACTGCAAAAGGCATGAACAGCGATACCAGAAATGTTGTTGTTACGGCGTTTACACGCCGTTTAACGGCTATACGTTTTTCTTCCTGCAAATGGTCTGTAATTCCTAATAACATAATCGGTAAATTTTAAAATGTTTTGTATGCATTACGGTTATTTCTCCATATATCGTCGGTAATGGTTTTGTCTGCCAGATCGACAGGCGCCCTGTTGTAAGCATCCTCCATTAAATCAATATATTTAAGGTCATTAATCGGGACATAATTCCCCTGTTCGTCATAGAAAACAATAATATTTTTCAATTCGGTCAACTCCTGCTTGCCTCCTATCGAATCGGGGAAATCCGTGTAATTTTGGTTATGAAACGCCGCAAGAATTGCATTTATTTCATTCATATCGTCGCCTACCACGAAACGCGGCAAATACGGGTTCGGCGAAAAGATTGTGTTCACTTTCAGGAAAGGAGAAGTCGATTTTTTTGCCGTATTGTAGCTTTTGTCCACATTTTTGCCGATGTAGGACGCCACATTGAAATCTTCGATACATTCCAGTTTATCTACCTTCAGACGGAATGCACGGATAAAATCAAGATATATTTCCTCGTTGAACTTGCCCGCATACTTTTGCTTGAAATATTCCATGATATTGTGCTGCTGAATGACGTCTTTCATGGAACGGATATTGTTGCCGCTTTTTTGATTGTAAGTTTCTTTTGCCTTTTCGCATTCCATCTGAAACGAATCGGAAGGATAGACCCTCAAAATGGGCAGAGTTGTATCCTCTATATCACCTTTAATATCGTTCAAACGCCGTGTGAAATTGATGGCGTTGCCGTCCAAATCGTCGGTCTTTCCTATAAGAGCGTTCAGTTTTTTTATCAGGTTGTCAAACAATTGCAGTTTGGGCAATTCGTAACTGGCGCCTTCCAGTTTTATGCGTCCTTCTTTCACATGTTTACATATATCCACCAGTACACGGATAGAGAGATGCATTTTCATCAACTCGAAAATCGTGGCAAGTCTGTCTTTCAAAACGGCGTCTTGTTCAAACACCGATCTGTAAGTATTTTTAGTACATGTAATAGCCATTTTACGCAGCTCATTGTCCCAGTTTTGCGATTGTGACGAAATACCGAGAGATTTCCAGTATTTTAATGTCCGTTCAATGCTTTCCACTATATCTTCCAGCACAAATCTTGCATAATAGAGGTTTTCCGTCTCCTGCAGGGCATTGTCTACCTGTTGATAAATGCTGTCGATAAACACATCCTGAGCCGATTTGATATTGTTGCTTACCAGCGCATGATAATTGTCGTTTTTTGCGCTTGTGAACATGGATACAATAAATTCTACGGGGTTTCCCTTGATTTCATTCTTATTGATACGGGTAGCATCCTTATCTATGGAAATCATCAAATCGTTTATGCCGACAGTATTCAAAACTGTAAAAGCGTTTTCCAGGATTTCGTCGAAAGCGATTGCCATGTCTTTTTTGATACTGCCACGGTTAATTGCGCGTTTCTGTCCGTTCAGATAAAATTCCTGCGAATTGGTAAGTCTGCGTAAAAGTTCTATACCAAGTTGCGAGGCAATAAAATCCTGTATCTGGTCTTTTGGAAACTGTATGGCAGACAGTCCGAAAGTTCCGTACTTGCCTATCACACTGTTCCCTGCCGCATCGACCAGACGTTCCCTGCGTTTTTCGTAGATACCTGCAATATTCAGGAACAGATACAAGCCTGCCATTTTGTACAGTCCGTTTAAATTATTTATTGCCGGCGAACCGTCCTTATAATCCTGACTGATAAACTGCACAAGTTCGTATGGCGGAACTGCCTCATTTTTGTTACTGCCGTTGGGCCATTTTTCCACGTAATTGTTATCCGTATTGTTGTAATACTCCAAATCTCTGATAGCCCCGTACGTATTGCCGTACATGACTTCGTAGCCGCGCATTACCGTAGGCTCTTTGGGCAGCAGAAACAGACCGTACAAATCCTTTACATTGCCTATGCTGTGCCGCACCAGATAGCCCATATCTATCAGTATGCCCGAACCGGTTCCTCCCGTCAGGCTGCCGGTGATAAAAACAGTAGGCGTCGTTGCCCTGTTTGCATCGTTGTTGTCTACCTGCATCACCTTTTTGTGCGCATTTTGCAGGGCATTAATTATATTGGCGAAATTGTCGCCATTATTGTTTTTACCCCACAATGCAAGCCGCCCGCACGAACGGATACCGCCAGCGCCCAAACCCGCGCCAAGTACGATGCGCGAATCGGGCAGCCATTCGGGGTTGTTACAATAATTTTTTATCCCGTCTATCATCTGAGCCATATTGTCCAGACTGATATACACTCGGGTGATATCGTTCCCGACAGGAGTGCCGACAGGACGGTTATCTTCGTTCGTTTCAAGGTAGATGTATTCTACATTTTTAGGCTTGTTCGTTTTATAAGTTTCATAATAGAACTTCTGTACATGTTCGAGTACATACAAGCCGCTGGTGCCGATTCCGACAATTATTGCAGGTGTTGCCATATCTGTTTAATTTATTGAGTTATTATTAATTATTTGTTTTAAAATTTTACGTTTGATAAAAAAGTAAACTGTCAATCCGAGATAGACTGTCAGTTGAGGGGCGATGCCGAGATAAGATTTCGGCGCTGTCCACTGAAAAGCATCTGTTCCGTTTACGAATATCAAAGCGAAAAGGTAAACATTGAACAGAACAAAATACGCAAAAAGCGACCACAGAAAGGCAAGACGAAGGCTCAGTTCTTTCCGCTGACGGCTCTTGCGAAAGAGCAGTTTTGACAGTGCAAAATAACAGGCATAAATCAGCAGCCCGTTTGTCAAAAGAAAAACCCCAAGTTTAATCAGCATTTGATTAAAAGAGGCATAGTCGATATTAAAAAATAAATTTTCCATAACTTAAAAATATTCCGAATTATGATTTTGTGGTGAATTATTTGTTGAATTGCCGCTGCCGGAGAATATTCCATTATCCGTACCTGCAGTAGAAGTCGATTCTATTTTGGACTGGCGGCTTTTGTTCCAAAAGTAATAGCCAAGACCGCCGCCGCCGGCAAGCAGCAGCAAAAACACAAGCCATCCGCCGCCGCCGCCGGTACTGACATTTATACAAGTTGTATCCGACGATGCGGAATAGTTGGACGCCGAAACCGTAATACGGTATTTGCCGCCCGACAGTTTAAGCGAAGTAGAATTGGCTGACAGATTTTTTCGTGTTTCTCTGAACTTTCCTCCGTCATACTGAAAAACAGTTACCGTATATCTGATTCCCTCGGGGCAGTTGGAGCATGTCCAGCTTACCGATACATTGTCATTTTTTATTTCCGCTTCTCTGTTCTTTTTGCCAACAGGAGAACTGATTTTTATAACGGCAACCGTATCAACAGGCGGTTGGGGCGGTTGGGGCGATTGGGGCGGTTGGTGTGGCGGCAATACATATCCGGTTACATCTATTTTGGGAGAAAAAGATAGTGT
>JAITBC010000124.1 GCA_031283785.1 Tannerella sp.
GGCGAGGTTTCGGTCAGGGAAATAAGTTTGGTTGTAAGCTGTAATTTTGTGCGGCAAAAAATGATCGGCGCTATTACGGAGATGATAAAGAGAACAACGCCGAAATCAATGCAGGACCCTGCACTTAGTAAATGCGTAGTTGATGTTATGTATTGATTTGCAGTAAACTATGGCCGTGCTCCGGCGTTGACTGCTCAATCTTTAATCTCTACGTAATCGACATATTCTCCTTCATTTTCGGATATTTTTTTCTTCTTTGGCGGAGATTTTTGCGTGCAAGATGACGAAGGCGCCTCTCTTTTTTGTTGCGATGAATTTTTTTGCTGCGAAGGACTGCCGAACAGGAATCTTAAGATCGTACGCAACAAAAACGGAATTACAAAGAAGATAATAAATAATATAGATAAAAATTTCGTCATATCAGTCTATTGAATAATCGCTGACAAAATTACATGAATATCTTAAGATTTCCAAGCGCGTGAGATGAAAAAAGTTTTTTTACGGAGAGAACTCGTCTCCGATGGACCTGCCATTCTCCGATGGCGTATATGCATGACAACCTTTTTATCCCGAAGCGGAGTTATGCGATATGATGTACCAAGTTGGGTTAAAGTGTTATCCCTGTTTTGAAGATGGCGATTTCGCGGTATCCTTTCTTTTCGTTTTGAGTTGGTTTTCCGTCTGCAATGCCGGTTACGAAAGTAATGAAACGTTCTGCAAGCGAGGCTGTCGTTTCGCCTTCTACCAGCGTTCCGGCATTAAAATCTATCCATCCCGGCTTATGTTCCGCCAGTCGGGTATTGGTAGAGATTTTTGCTGTGGGAACAAATGTTCCGAAAGGAGTGCCGCGCCCTGTCGTGAAAAGAATCACATGGCATCCCGAGGCGGCCAGCGCCGTAGTGGCTACCAGGTCATTGCCGGGAGCGGAAAGTAATGACAGTCCGTTCTCTTTGATCCTGTCGCCGTAACGGAGTACGTCTTTCACGGCGGAACTCCCTGACTTCTGCGTGCATCCCAGCGATTTCTCCTCCAGCGTAGATATGCCGCCGGCTTTATTTCCCGGCGACGGATTTTCGTAAACAGGCTGATTATTCAAAATGAAATAGTTTTTAAAATCATTTATCATGGCAACCGTCTTATCAAACAAGTCGCTTGTGTCGCAACGATTCATCAGTATCGTCTCCGCGCCGAACATTTCAGGCACTTCCGTTAATACGGTGCAGCCTCCCTGTGCAACAAGAAAATCCGAGAACACGCCGAGCAACGGGTTTGCCGTAATACCGGAAAAACCGTCGGAGCCGCCGCATTTAAGGCCGACCCGTAGCTCTCCGAAGGGTATATCTTCACGTTTGTCGGCCGAAACCGCTGCATAAAGCTCACGGAGAATCGTCATTCCTTCTTCATATTCATCATCAACATGCTGAGCTACCATGAAACGCACTCTTTCCTTATCGTATCCGCCCAGGAACTCACGAAAAGCATCCGGTTGATTATTTTCACATCCAAGCCCTATAACAAGAACGGCTCCTGCATTCGGATGTTTCACCATATTCCTTAAAATCTTGCGGGTATTCTCATGGTCATCGCCTAACTGCGAACATCCGTAATTATGCGGAAAAGCGACGATCGCGTCCACTCCTCCTGTTTCGTCAAATGTCTCCCTGCTATCCGTGCATCCTGTTTCCGCCCTTAACGCTTCGGCAAGCCGGGCAACGATTCCATTGACGCATCCTACCGCAGGTATTATCCATATTTCATTACGTATACCGACATCGCCGTTCTTGCGACGGTATCCTTTGAACGTCAAGTCCCGCTTCTCCATAAGAGCGGGAACGGCTACCGGAGCATACGTATAATCCAAAAGACCTTCCAGATTTGTTTTTATATTTTTTTCGCTGACAAGCGAACCTTTCGAGATTTCTTTCATTGCATGACCGATAGGTGCTCCGTATTTTATTATATTATCGCCGACTGCAAAATCACGTAATGCGATCTTATGTCCTGCAGGTATTTCTTCCTTCGCCACAACAATATTTTCCCCAGCCGGCGGCGCACCCTCCGCACACGACAACGTCATCCCCGCAGACAGACGTCGTATCGCTACCGCTACATTATCTAAGGGATTGATTTGTATGTGATCCATAATTATACTGGATAATTAACAGTGGATAATGAGATCGTTAATTACGTTTATCATTCCGTTTTCCTTTATATCATCCAGGTAAGAGACGACCATGTCGGTAAGTCCGGAGATTTTATTCAAGTCTTCATCCCAGATGAACGTTGCAGCCAATACGCCTTCGGCGACTTCCCGTGTAGTACCTGTCGCCCACAATGATTTGAGGAGTTCCGTTATTTCTGGAGCATCGGCAGGAGTAATTTCCGCTCCGTCGGCGCGCTTGCCGCCTTTATAATAGATTATGATTGCGGCAAGGCCAAGAACAAGTCCCCGCGGCAGTTCGCCTTTGCGCTCGAGACAGGTTTTCAGTCCCGGAAGGTCGCGTGTCTTGTATTTAGGGAAAGAATTAAGCATAATTGACGTCACCTGATGGTCTATAAAAGGATTGTTAAAACGATCCAGTACATCGTCGGCAAATTTCTCCAGTTCGTCTTTCGGAAGGTTCAGCGTCTCCATCAGTTCTTCAAATATCACTTTACGGATATACTCTCCTGTCACTTTGTGCCGGCATGCGTCGCGGACAATATCGATTCCGGCAAGGTATGCGACTGGCGAAAGCACCGTATGAGGGCCGTTCAACAACGTTACTTTTCGCTCGTGGTAAGGTTCTTCGGAGGGCACAAAGAGCACATTAAGGCCTGCTTTGTCCGCCGGAAATTCTTCTGCAACCGTTTGTGGCGCTTCTATCACCCACAAATGAAAGATTTCGCCCTGTACGACCATATTATCACGATAACCTGTTTTTTCCTGTATCGCCGCTATATCTTTACGGGGGAAACCCGGTACAATCCGGTCTACGAGTGTTGCATAAACGCCGCATGCTTCCGTAAACCAACGTTTGAATGTCTCACCCAGGTTCCACAGTTCGATATACCGGCATATTGTTTCTTTCAGTTTATGACCGTTGAGGAAAATCAGTTCGCACGGGAATATAATGAGTCCTTTCGTCCTGTCGCCGTCAAAAGTTTTGAAACGATGATATAACAACTGCGTCAGTTTGCCGGGATACGATGATGCGGGAGTATCCGTAAGTCTGGATGACGGGTCGAACGCAATACCGGCCTCTGTCGTATTTGAGATGACAAAACGTATTTCGGGCTGTTCCGCCAGTTTCAGGAAAGCATCATAATCGGTATACGGGTTAAGCGCACGACTAATCACATCGATCAGCGTAAGGCTATTCACCGTCTCGCCGCCGTCCAGCCCCTGAAGATTAACATGATACAGGCAATCCTGATTGTTAAGCATGTCGATCATACCTTTCTCTATCGGCTGTACAATAACGACACTGCTGTTAAAATCCGTTTTCTCGTTCATATTATAAACAATCCAGTCAGCAAATGCGCGAAGGAAATTTCCTTCGCCGAACTGGATGATACGTTCCGGACGAATCCGTTTCACTGCTGTTTCCCTGTTTAACTCTCTCATGCGTTTCTTTATATTATTATTTATATTTCGTCAAAAAAACCGGATATTGTGTTCCGGCGTCTCCCTCTATAAAAAGACGGGTCTGCGATTATTTTTAAAAACGCAATCCCCAAATCCGCCCCGGCAAATATACATAAAAGTTTTCACATATACACAGACCCATAAAAAAAGATTTAACCCATTACACCTCGAATTTTGTTATTTCAAAAAAAACACCTACCTTTGCGACCGGGTTGGCTTATTAAGCCCAATCCGAAAAAATAACTTGCAGAGTAATATAATAACAGTAAAAACAGATAGAAGATGAAAAGAACATTTCAACCCTCTAATCGCAAGAGAAAAAACAAACACGGATTTCGCGAGCGTATGGCCACGTCCAACGGTCGCAGAGTGCTTGCCGCTCGTCGTGCAAAAGGTCGTGCAAAACTGACGGTATCCGACGAATACACGGTTTAAAAAAAAAGACGCCTTGCGCGTGACCTCCGTATAATAGAAGCAAGAGCCTCCTTACTGAGACTTTTGCTTTGTTGGTATATAAAAATAAATACAAACGTCGTGTAAAATGTATTAGATGAACGCTTTTTTTTGCAAAATATTCAGGTTGCCCGTATATGTCCATCTTCTGGCCATATTCATATGTTTATGCTTAATCATCTATATCGTGCTGAAAAGTATCGATTCGTATACGAATCATAATCAGGGCGTCAGAATACCGGATGTAAGAGGGTTGCAGATAGAAGAAGCCGCTCCTTTCTTTGAGCGGAACAGGTTGCGGTATGTCATACTCGATTCTATTTATTCAAAAGAAGTGCAACCGGGCGCCATTGTAGAATTGCTTCCGGAGGCGAACTCTAAAGTAAAAAAGAACCGGATCGTATATGTCACCGTAAACGCAAAAACGGAGGAGACAGCTCCTGTTCCCGATATCGCGGAACTGTCTTATCGTCAGGCTGCAGCTCTTTTAATGGCTCGAGGCTTTATTGATGTGGAGTATAAATATGTACCCGGCGAATATCGCGATCTTACGTTGGGCGTAGAATACGAAGGCCGGATGATAAACAGCGGCATGCGTGTGCCGTTAACGGCCAAACTTGTTTTAGTAATAAGTGACGGCAATATTATTCAGAATGATTCTACCGAAAACAATATTGAAATAATCGGCGGTGATGAAAGCTGGTTTTAGCTATGACTTATCAGGAAGAAACAGACGATATCTTACAATACGACGATTGGTTTGAACCCGGTGATGACAGCGGTGACAAACTCTTATCCGGCGACGGGAATCAATTATACGAACACTTTCGCTTTACGGTGGACAGAAACCAGTCGCTGTTACGCATCGATAAATTCCTTGTTGACCGGCTGATGAATACCAGCCGCAACCGTATACAGTCGGCTGCCGAAGCAAACTATATTCTGGTTAACGGAAAAGCCGTAAAAAGTAATTACCGCGTAAAGCCGCTGGACGTGATTACAATTATGATGTCGCGCCCACGCTACGAATCGGAAATAATCCCGGAAAACATCCCCCTTAATATTGTCTATGAAGACACCGGGTTGCTTGTAGTTAACAAACCGGCCGGATTAGTTGTACATCCCGGTCACGGGAACTATCAAGGTACGCTTGTAAACGGTCTGGCCTATTATTTTAAGGAAGATCCGCTGTACGATCCGGAAGACCCGTGCGTCGGACTTGTTCACCGTATCGACAAAAATACCTCCGGACTTCTGGTCATTGCCAAACGTCCGGAAGCGAAAACAAACCTCTGCTCACAATTTTTCAATAAAACGACGCAGCGCCGATATGTCGCCCTGATATGGGGAATCCCGAAAGAGACGGAGGGACGTATCGAAGGTAACATCGGACGCGACCCTCATGACAGGAAGGTTATGACCGTATTTCCCGACGGGGAACATGGAAAACATGCCGTCACACATTACCGCGTAATAGAAAAATTCGGATATGTTTCGCTCGTTGAATGTCGGCTGGAAACAGGAAGGACACACCAAATACGTGTGCATATGAAACATATCGGACATCCTGTTTTCAACGACGAACGATATGGGGGGGATATGATTCTCAAAGGTTTGCAGTCGTCAGGATATAAGCAGTTCATACATAATTGCCTTGAAGTTTGCCCACGACAGGCTTTACATGCCAAAACGCTCGGATTTGTACATCCGGCCACAGGCGAAGAAATGTTTTTCGACTCGGAAGTTCCCGATGATATGCAACAACTGACGGAAAGATGGAGAGACTATTACCGTCCGAAATGACAAAGCTGTCGAGGATATATTATTATGGCAAAAACAGTTTAATTGAATAGATATGAAGAATATAGCAATTGTCGCCGGAGGCGATTCCTCCGAATATGAAGTCTCCCTGCGAAGCGCGGACGGAATACACGGTTTTATAGATAAAAATCGTTATATCCCCTATATCGTCATATTGAGAAATGGAGAATGGAAGGTCAGTCTTCCGGACGGCACAAATCCCTGTATTGACAAAAATGATTTCAGCTTCCGGTACGGCGGGGAAAAAATAAAATTCGACTACGCATATATCACTATCCACGGTCATCCGGGCGAAGACGGATGCCTGCAGGGCTATTTCGATATGTTGAACATGCCCTATTCGTCGTGTGGCGTACTTGCCGGAGCTTTAACATTCAACAAATACACGAACAATCAGTTTCTGAAAAGCCTTGGCTATCGTGTTGCCGCCTCCATACGTCTCTCAAAAGGACAGGTGCCTGATATGGCGGATATTACAGGTAAGTTGGGATTGCCTGTTTTCGTAAAACCCAACGACGGCGGGAGCAGCTTCGGCGTGAGTAAAGTGAAAGAAACGTCACAGTTGATGCCGGCTATCGAAAAAGCATTTGCCGAAGGACGCGAAGTAATCATTGAAAGTTTCATGGAAGGTACGGAAGTATCCTGCGGTTGTTACAAGATAAAAAGTAAGCAGGTTGTTCTTCCGGTAACGGAAGTTGTCCCGGACAATGAGTTTTTCGATTACGACGCCAAATATAACGGCCGGGTTCGGGAAATAACGCCGGCACGCATATCAAAAGAGTTGACGGAGAAAGTGCAACGCCAGACGCTGGAGATATACGACGTCATAGAGGCGCGTGGTATCATACGTATTGATTATATCATTCCCGGCGACAACAATCCCGTACTTCTGGAAATAAATACAACTCCAGGCATGACGGCTACCAGTTTCATCCCGCAGCAAATACGTGCTGAAGGCCTTGATATTAAAGATGTTATAACGGAAATTATAGAAGATGTATAATATAAAGAAGGTTAAAAGTTTAATATTTTCAAATATCATTCGTATGTTTGTAGTCTAACCGGTATTAATGATGAGCACAGATTATTCTAAATATAATTTTGATGATATTCGTCCTCTTAATAATGACGAAGTATATGATGCTATTGAAAGTCTTGCGGCTTCGGAAAGATTCAGGAATGCGCTACGATATATCATGCCTGATTTAAATTGGGCGCAATTTGTAGAAACGATGCGTACATGCAAGACGAAAGAACAGTTTAAGAGAACACTTGCATATAATGCGGTAATGCAGATTGCAAAAATGACAACATTCTCGCTGACAATATCGGGACGCAGCCGCATACCGGAAAATACGTCCTGCACATTTATATCCAACCACCGCGATATTGTGCTGGATGCGGCGTTCCTCAACGCGTTGCTTCTCGATATCGGTTATGGCATGACACAAGTGGCCATCGGCGACAACCTGTTGATCCACCCGTGGATAGACTTGGTCGTTAGGCTTAACAACTGTTTCATCGTTAAGCGTGATATACCCGTCCGCCGGTTGCTCGAAGCAAGCCGGAAGCTGTCCGCTTATATCCATTATACAATCAAAGAAGCCAAAGAATCCGTCTGGATCGCACAGCGGGAAGGAAGGGCGAAAGATTCCAACGACCAGACGCAGAGTAGCGTGTTGAAAATGCTCAATATGGCGGGAGAACATAAAGATGACATACTGGGAAATCTGATGGATCTCAATATCGTCCCTATCGCCATATCTTACGAATACGACCCGTGCGATTTTCTTAAAGCCAAGGAATTTCAACAGAAACGCGACAATCCCGAGTTCGTAAAATGCAAGCGCGACGACCTGTTGAATATGGAAACAGGATTACTCAACAACAAAGGGCGCGTTCACTTCTCTTTAGGCTCGCCGATAAATGACAAGTTGACGCAGATGAGAAGCCGGAATCTTGATAAAAACGCATTGATAACGGCTATCGCAGAAATAATCGATAAGGAAATTTATAAGCACTACCGTTTTTATCCGTACAATTATATAGCATATGACCTGCTGCACCACAGTGTATATTTCCGGACGAACTACGACCTGCGCGACAAAATGCTTTTCGAGACATACTTGCAGAAACAGATAGATAAAATAGACCTTCCGGACAAAGATGAGATTTTCCTGCGAACCAAAATCCTCGAAATGTACTCAAACCCATTACAGAACCATATGAACAGTATCGAATAAAAGAGGGACAGATATAATATGGTAAATGACGAACTGAAATATTACGGGAAAATTCCCGAGCCTGCTCTTCGGCGGCTGCCCTGGTATTTGGCATATGTAAAATTGCTGAAGGGAAAAGGAGATACGGTTGTCTCGTCTACCCAGATAGCAAAAGAGATAAATGTCGATGCAAGCCAGGTCGCCAAAGACTTGTCGTTTGTCAATATATCCGGAAAAACACGTGTCGGTTACGAGATTGACGCGTTGGTTAATATACTGGAAGACTTCCTGGGATTCACTTCTCAACATAAAGTGTTCATGTTTGGAGTGGGGCAGCTCGGAGCGGCGCTCATGAGAGATTCGGGGTTGCACCAGTACGGCGTCGACATTGTCGCCGGATTCGATATACGCAAAGACGTCATCGGGAAAAAAATCGGCGGGATACCCGTTTTCCCGATGAAAATCCTTCCCGAAAAACAAAAAGAATACGGAGCAACTGTCGGCATCATCGCCGTACCCGTCGAGAAAGCGCAGGAAGTAGCTGATTTTATTATAGCAAACGGTATAAAAGCATTATGGAATTTCACCCCTTTCCGCATTCGGATGCCCGAAAAAATCGTTGTTCAGAACACGTCCATTTATGCTCATTTAGCCGTCATGTTCAATCGAATGAACGAAAACTTCAATAACTGACAGGAAAATGAAAATTATTGCTGTGGGAATGAATTATGCAAATCACAATAAAGAGATGCATAACTCGTTATTATTATCGGAACCGGTTATTTTTATAAAACCCGATTCGGCGTTGCTGAAGGATGGAAAAACATTTTTCCTGCCTGATTTTTCGTCGAATATCCATTACGAAACAGAGGTTGTCGTGAAGATTAACAGAACAGGTAAAAATATTGCAGAACAGTTTGCCCATCGCTACTACGATGAAATCACGGTTGGAATTGATTTTACGGCACGCGATTTACAGACTGAACTGCGTAGCAAAGGATTACCCTGGGAGATAAGCAAAGGATTTGACGGGGCGGCAGTGACAGGTGAGTTCATTCCTCTGGGCGAAGCCGGCGGCGACATTCGAAATCTGAGTTTTCATCTTGATACGGACGGGAAAACCGTACAGGAGGGGAATACGGCGGATATGCTTTTTTCGGTAGATAACATAATTGCTTATGCAAGCCGTTTTTTTACATTAAAGATGGGCGACCTCATTTATACGGGAACACCCGCCGGCGTAGGACAGGTAAATATAGGCAACCATCTGCAGGGTTATATAGGCGACCGCAAAGTGCTTGATTTTTATGTGCGTTGAACAATATCCGGTTCCGGCGTAAATTAAAAAAGGAAGAAGTGTTTTTTATGAAAAATGTGCTACGAACACAGTGTATTATATTATTATGTGTCGCCATATCGGCCTCCATCCTGGCCGATGCATCTCGTTATGCGGCTAAATCGGTATTATCGGAAGGTAAATGGGTAAAGATAAGTATTGAAAAGACGGGCATTTACAAACTCACTTATTCGGATCTGAAAGAAATGGGGTTTTCAGATCCGGCGAAAGTTTCCATTCATGGTTACGGCGGATGGCCGATAGAAGAAGATTTCAAAAAAGCTGAATATATGGACGATGTTCCTCCCGTAGCCATATGGAGAGGTAGCGATTACCTGCTCTTTTACGGGAGAGGAACGGTGAAATGGACGTATGATTCCGTAAATAAAAGTTTCAGGCATGTTAACAATGTATATGCGACACTTGGATATTATTTCGTGACCGACGCTACGGAAACAGGCGAAGCCGTCGCTGTCCCGTCGGAGGGCGACGCCCCTGTTGTTATAGACACATACGACGATTACATGCTGTACGAGCAGGATATGGTTTCCGTCACAACTCCCGGACGACCTTATTCCGGTCGCGACCTCTTCGGCGAAAGTTTCGACACATATACATCCCGGGATTTCAAGTTCGCAATTCCCGGCATCACAAACGACGACGGGAAAATCTCATATCGTTTTGTTGCGAAAGTTAAGTCGGGAACAGGTGTCGTGACCATGAGCGCCGACGGCGTCAAACTGGCAAGCGCTACCATCAGTCAGAACACCTACATTTACACCGCAGCTTTAAGCGCTTCGCAGGAAGCATTATGGGAAGGAGAAAAAAACGAAAACACAACGGTCAATATATCTTTCAGCGTAACTCAACAGACAAGCCACTTAGACTATATACGCCTGCAAATGAAACGCCGGTTACAACCTTACGGTTCCTGTACCTTTTTCCGCAGCATTGAATCCGAAAATAAAGCCGCGCGTTTTCTTATCAAAAACGTTCCATCCGACATGGTCGTTTTTGATGTGACGGAAGGTAACCGGATGCGGAAAATCGAAACGGAACGGAACGGGACGGAACTCTCCTTTTCAATACCGGCAGGGCAACTGCGTGAATTTGCGATGGTCGACATAGCGAATAAAGATCTGCCTTCGCCGGTTGTCGTTGGCGAAGTAGCGCCGCAAAACCTGCACGGCATGCCGCAAACGGATATGATCATACTGGCGCCGAATGTGTTTGTATCGGAAGCCGAACGATTGGCCCGGATTCATCGTTCGCATGATAACCTCACGGTCGCCGTAGTAACGCCCGAACAGGTATATAACGAGTTTTCCGGTGGTGGACAGGAGGCGACGGCTATTCGCCGTTTCATGAAAATGTTTTACGACCGCAAAACATCCGACGACGATGCACCGAAATATCTGTTGCTATTCGGCGACGGACGCTTTGACAACCGGAAACTCACCAAAACATGGGAAAATTCATCCGACAATTATATCGTCACCTACCAATCGGTCGAATCTATCGGAGAAAGTTCGTACGTATCCGACGATTATTTCGGATTACTGTACGATAATGAAGGCGCCGAGCCGATTAATGCGACGATGTGTATAGGTGTCGGACGTTTCCCGGTCGCCACGGTTACGCAGGCAAAAGATGCGGTAAATAAAGTGATTTCGTATATTGAAAACTCAAATTACGGTTTCTGGAAAAATAAATTGTGCTTCGTCGCAGACGACGGTAATTCGTCCGACAATCATAGTATAAACCATATGGAAGAGTCGAATTTGCTGGCGCAATATATCGAAGATAATCACCCTCAATATATTCCCCGAAAACTGTTCTTTGACGCATACAAAAAGAGTAATTCGGGAGGGAAACCTACCTATCCCGATATCCGTGCCAACATTCAGAAAGAGCTGAAGGAAGGCGTGTTAATAATCAATTACACCGGACATAGCGACGCCGAATCGTGGGCGGAAGAAAAAGTTATGACACAGGCGGACATCAGCAGTGCAACTTATCCGAATCTTCCGCTCTGGATAACGGCGTCATGCGATTTCGCTCCGTTCGACGCGATGGGAACCTCTGCCGGCGAAGAGGTATTCTTTAATAAGAAAAGCGGAGGTATCGCCCTGTATACGACTGCACGTGTCGCATACAGTGATGAGAACCTGCAAATAAACAAATTATTCCTGACAAACCTGTTCGAGAAACAAGATAACGGACGCCATCAGAGGCTTGGAGATGTATTGAAAAATTCAAAAAACGCTTTCAAAAGTTCAAACGGCACCTTCCAGAATCAAAAGATAATGAGTTTTACTTTGATTGGAGACCCTGCATTAACGCTTGCTTTTCCTGATGATTACAACATGGAGGTAACGGAAATAAACGGCCAGCCCGTCACCAGTAAGCCGATGAACTTCAAAGCATTCGAAAATGTTACCGTGAGTGGAAGGATCAATGCGCCGGACGGCATACCGGCAAACGATTTCAACGGACAGATATCCGTTTCCGTTTTCGACAGTCAGGATCAGATCACGACGTTGGACAATAACGGCACCGACATAAAATTCACCTATTCGGATTATCCGAGTGTAATGTATATAGGTAATGATTCGGTACGAAACGGCGGATTTTCATTCACATTCACCGTTCCGAAAGATATTTTTTATTCATACCAAAACGGGAAAATCTCGCTTTATGCATCCGACCGTAACAGCGGAAAAGAGGCCAACGGGTCATATAAAAATTTCACACTGGGAGGAACGGCCGATATTGCCGGCGAAGATACTGCCGGCCCGGATATACGGATGATGTACCTCAATACTTCCGATTTCAAAGACGGAGGTAAAGTGAATGAAACGCCGGTATTCGCCGCTGTCGTATGGGACGAAAGCGGCATAAACGTAAGCGGTGGCGGTATAGGGCACGATATCACGCTCACAATCGATAATAATCCGGTAATGAGCTATGTGTTGAACAACTACTACAGCACCTATATAGAAGGTGAAAAGGGTGAAAGCATCATAAAATTCCCGATCCCGAAACTCGAAGCCGGGAGACATACCGGTGAGTTCAAAATATGGGACAGTTATAACAATTCCAGTTCCGGCGTTTTCAACTTCGTAGTGGCAGATAATTATAAACCGTCGATTATAAGCCTGACGGCAGGTCCGTCACCGGCAAGCGACTACGTAAACTTCATCATTTCGCACGACTTGCCCGAATCGCTGATAAATGTGCAAATTCAGGTCTTTGATATGGCAGGGAGGCTGCAATGGCAACATGAAGAATGGGGCTCGTCGGAGATGTTTGATTCATATAAAATAAACTGGACACTTACTGATGGCGCGGGAGCGCGTCTGCGCCCCGGCGTTTATGTATATCGCGCCGTAATAAGCAGCGATAAATCCAATGAAGTCTCGGAAGCAAAGAAATTAATTATACTTGCACAATAAAGAGATAAAAATAGAGTTATAAATTACATGTAATTTTTAAACAGGCACATAACTAACATAATTTAAAGCATGAGATTATTAAAATTCGGTTTATGGATATTCATCTGTTCGGCATTATCAATTATTATTGTACACGCACAGGATGATGAAAAAAATAAATTCAGTCCTCTTAATACGGCAGTACCATCTCTTTCAATTGCACCGGATGCACGTGGAGGAGGTATGGGTGATAACGGCGCATCAACTTTGCCCGACATATCATCTCAATATTGGAATCCTTCCAAATATGCATTTATGGAGAGCAAAGCCGGGGTAGGGCTGTCATATACGCCGTGGATGCGTAAAATTGTAACCGATGTAGCTTTAGCTTACCTGTCGGGATATTACAAACTGGGGCAATATGATCAGCATGCGCTCGGCGCTTCGCTTCGCTATTTTTCGCTTGGGGAAGTACCTGTTACCGATATCGGAGGACGTGAATATCTAAACCTCAATCCTTATGAAATGGCGCTTGACGTGAGTTACAGCATCAAATTGTCGGAAGGCTTTTCGCTTGGCGTTGCCATGCGCTATATACGTTCCGACATGGGCGCCGACGTAGAATATGAATTGAGACCCGGTAATGCCGTAGCAGCGGATCTAAGCGGATACGGGGAGCGATATATCGTCGTGGGGAATAACGAATGTCTGTGGAGCGGCGGATTCAATATCTCCAATATGGGGAACAAGATTACGTACGACGGCGGGACGACAAACCAGTTCCTGCCGACAAACTTGCGGATAGGAACCGGTCTGCTTATGCCTCTGGATGAATACAACCAGCTCGGCCTTTATGTAGACTTAAACAAATATCTCGTCCCGTCAAAACCGGTAAGGGGCGTTGATGAAAATGATGAGGAATACGACAAACGATATGACGAATATAACGACATGAATTTTGTTAAAGGTATGGTTAATTCGTTCAGCGATGCGCCGGGAGGAGCAAGTGAAGAGCTGAAGGAAATAAACCTCTCCGTCGCTGCCGAATACAATTATAACAGTCAGTTTTTCGTCCGCGCCGGCTATTTCTACGAACATCAGATGAAAGGTAACCGCCAGTATATGTCCGTTGGGGCCGGATTCAAGATGAATGTGTTCCAGCTTGATGCCGCGTACCTGATCAGTACCGTACAAAGCAATCCGCTCGACCAGACGCTTCGTTTTACCCTTTCGTTCGACATGGATGGGTTGAAAGGCCTGTTCGAATAAAATTATCATGCGCATAGGATTCGGATATGACGTACATGCCCTGGCGGAAGGCCGCGAACTGTGGCTTGGAGGTATCCGCATAGACTATCCTTACGGACTGGCGGGGCACAGCGATGCTGACGTCCTTATACACGCCGTTTGCGATGCGCTGCTCGGCGCGGCAAACATGCGCGACATCGGATATCACTTTCCCGATACGTCCGGCAAGTATAAAAACATAGACAGCAAAATCCTGCTTCGCGAAACCATGTACATGCTTCGCGAAGCAGGGTATGAATTGGGAAACATGGATGCGACAATAGTTGCCGAACAACCCAAACTTAACCCGTATATCCCCGAAATGCAAAGGACAATGGCCGTAGTGATGAACGTCCCGGTCAACGACCTGTCAATAAAAGCCACCACAACAGAAAAACTCGGTTTCACCGGACGCCGCGAAGGAATCGCCGCCTTCGCCGTTGTTTTAATACAATAAATCACGGTTTTTTCTCCTGCAAATCTTGCCGGACACATTTTTGATGGTGTTATATATTGCATGACACCATCATTTTTTCTGATTTTTCCACCATATTTCATTCTTTATTTTATCTTTTTTTTGTTAATTAGCGATGTATTGCGAATTAACAAAAATACAACATATATGTAACTGCATTATAACAATACGTCTCTATTTTTGCACTCAAACAGCCGGATATATGAGGTAAATAATAGCAAATTAGTTTCGATATACATTAATAATATAATAAAAACGTTTATGTTTAAATTGAATTTATCAAAAGTCTTATGGGGCCTAATATTATTTTTTACTCTGTTTTTAGATGTCGATGCACAAACCGGTTTTCTGAAAGGGAGTATAAAAGACTTCTCGGGAAATCCTTTAATCGGAGTAAATGTGACTCAAAAAGGTACAGCCAATGGGACAGCGACGGATGCTGACGGAAATTTTGTAATTGACGTTCCTGCTAACGCTACTTTAGTTTTTTCTTATATCGGATTTGTTTCAAAGGAAGAAGATCGAAATGGCGTTGATTTTATGAGAATAACACTTTTTGAAGATACAAAACTGCTGAGTGAAGTTGTTGTAACGGCTTTAGGTATAAAAAGAGAAGAAAAAAGTCTTGGATATGCCGTTCAAAAAATGGAAGGAACAGTTTTTGAAAAAGCAGTAGACCCTAATTTAATTAATTCTTTAGCCGGAAAAGTTTCCGGACTAAAAATTAATACGGCATCCGAATTATTTAATTCTTCGGAAATCAGTTTAAGAGGAGAACAACCTGTAATTATTATCGACGGGACATCAACAGAAATAAGTTACTGGGATTTAAATTTCAATGATATTGAAGAATTAACCGTGCTGAAAGGGGCTTCTGCCGCCGCTTTGTATGGCTCGGAAGGAAGAAACGGGGCAATTGTTATAACTACTAAAAGAGGCAGAAAGGATATAACCAGAGTTGAGTTTAATTCCACCAATATGCTCCAGCCCTCCCTGATGACTTATCCAAAAACTCAAACTTCTTTTGGTACGGGGAATAATGGCGTTTATGAATATGTAGACGGTAGCGGTTCCGGCATTGAAGGCGGCGGATTTAACTGGGGACCCAAACTGGATAGAAGACTGATTAAGCAATGGAATAGCCCTGTAGATGCAACCACAGGCGAAAGAATACCTGTTACTTGGGAAGATAAAACCAATGGAAAGGGTAATCTCGTCAGTTTTTTGGAAAAGGGTTTTACTACAACAAACAATATCAATATAGAGACGGGGAACAGCAAAGGTACATTTAGAATTTCAGTATCGAACTCATATCAAAAAGGGATCGTCCCTAATACAAAATTGAATACATGGGGATTAGGAGTAGCCGGGAATTATGATGTATTTAAATGGTATAATATAAATACATCCCTGAATTATTCGCGTCATGATTCACCCAATTACAGAACTCCGAGCTATGGGCCGCACGACTATATTTACAGTTTAATGTTCTGGCTGGGTTCGGATATTGATCTGGAAGATGCTAAAAATTACTGGGAGCCGGGTAAGGAGAACATACAACAACGATTTCAGCAGTTAGGGTATTATAATAATCCCTATTTATTGTCTTACGAGAATCTTCATACGTACGATAAAAATTCCATGTATGGACAAATTACGAATACGTTCAAAATTATACCGGATGCTCTATCCTTTTTAGCCCGTGCCGGTTTTAATAATTATGGTCTGGAGACTTCCGAACGTGTGCCTAAAAGCATGATCTATTACGGTCAGAAATCAAGAGGGGATTTTATTGTAAATAACTCAAGTTTTTTCAGGATAAATACCGATTTGATATTAACTTACGACAAATCATTCACTGAAAATATAAAATTAAATACACTTCTTGGATTTTCAAATATTTATGAAAAAAATAAATCTCTGACGGCGAGTACGGACGGATTAAGCATTCCGGGATTGTTTACATTAAGCAACTCTCAAAATCCCGTTATCAATTCCAACTCCCTGTATGAGCAGCGTATTAGTGGTTTGTATGCAAATTTGAATTTGCAGTTCTATCGCCCGATTTATCTTTCTTTAACCGCAAGAAATGACTGGGTTTCAACGTTACCGACAAATGCAAATTCATTTTTATATCCTTCGGCAAGTTTATCCTATGTAATTTCCGATATGTTGAAAATGCCGTCGTTCATCAATTTTTTTAAGATCAGAGGTTCATGGATGCAGGTTAATTCCGGATGGACAGGCTCTGTATACGGACACATCCCAACTTATACCATAGGCTCTTTTAATAATTTACCTGCTTTGTCTCTGTCGGGGACTTTACTATCTTCAGGACTGGAACCTTCAGGTTCTATAACATTAGAAACAGGCGGGGATATCCGACTTTTTAAAGATTTGATTCGGTTAGATTTTTCCTTTTATAGAAAAGCGGAATATAATAATATCATCTCTCAACAAGTATCGGAAGCAAGCGGATATAGCACCATGAAAGTGAACGGGCGGGAATACACAAGAAAAGGATTTGAATTTTTATTAAATATCAAGCCTGTGGACAAGAATGATATCCGGTGGGATTTCAACATTAATTTAAGTCAAAGCCATCAATATTTAACCGAACTGGAAGACGGTAAAAACAGGGATGGGTTTATTAAATTGAATACCAGAACTGATCAAATATACAAATTAAGCTGGATGAAATCTCCTGATGGGAAATATATCTACGATTCGAACGGTTTACCGGTTAGAGACGTATTTCAACGTTTTGCCGGGTATTTTGATCCTGATTTTATATACGGATTCTATAATAATTTAAGGTATAAACAGTTTAACCTGTCTTTTTTACTGGAAGGGCAGGTCGGAGGATTGTACTATTCCATATTACCAAGAATGGGCAGGGCCGGAACATCTGCTTCATTATTAGATTTAAAATATATGGAAGATGCCGCAAATGGTCTTAAAAACTACATCGCCGATGGAGTTGTTGTTACCGGAGGTGAAATCTTATATGATTTTGAAGGAAATATAACAAAGGATACAAGAACTTTTGCGCCAAATACGACGGCCATATCTTATCAGGATTGGGCGAAATCTTTTTATAATCTAGGCGACGCTTACGCGGAGACGTACCTCGATGCTTCCTATCTAAAATTCAGGGAAATATCCATCGGATACAGTTTGCCGAATGAATTGTTGGGGAACTTATTTTTAAAATCTGCTATGGTTTCCGTAGTAGGCAGTAATTTGTTTATAATAACAAAAAAACAATCTAAAGGTGATGATCCCAGTTGGAGAAATAATAATTTAAAATCGCCGACTCCGGTTAGTGTCGGAGTTAATCTAAATTTAAAGTTTTAAAATCAAACCGTTATGAAAAAATATGGTATTTATATTTATGTGCTAATTGTATGTCTGTCCGGTTGCAGACATATGGATGAGTTTCAAATAAACCCTAATCAGCCGACCGTTGGCACTCCGGAAACGTTCTTAACCGGAGTAGAGCAGGAGCTTTTCTCCGGCATTCTTGCTTACGAAACTATAAGTGCTGCATCCAGATATCTAATCGGTTTTAGTTCGCACTCGGAAGAGTATCAATATTACCGGTGGGCTTATGGATCTTTCGGTCGTTACAGTTCAATCCGGAATATTATGGAAATGGAAAGATCGGCGAATGAAAATTCCAATTATTTAGCGATCGCAAAATTATTCAAATCTATTTTCTTTTATGAACTGACAATGAGGTTTGGAGATATACCTTATTCTCAGTCAATGCAGTTAGTTGAAGGAATAGATAAACCAAAATATGACTCGCAAAAGGACGTTTTTATTGGGATACTTAAAGAATTGGAGGAAGCCAATTCTATGTTTAGCCTAAGAGATAATAGCATAAGCGGGGATTTCATATTTAATGGAGATATTTTAAAATGGAAGAAATTCAACAATTCTTTTAAATTAAGAGTATTGCTCTCTTTATCTCATTATGAGAATGATACGGATTTGAATATAAAATCCGTATTTTCCGAAATGATGAATAATCCGGCTGAATATCCTGTATTCACAGGTAACGAAGATAATGGCCAAAGAATAGGCAATACCATAGCCCCGCATCCGTTTTTTAGCGATCAGGGTTTTATATCATATATCGGTTTGGAAAAAGACTTTGCAGATGCCTTAAAAACAAGAAACGATCCAAGGCTAAAATTCTATGCGGAAATGACTGCAGACGCTAAAGAGCGGAGATTGTCCGTAGATGATATGAATGCTTATGACGGATTACCCGGCTCTGCTTCTAATGATGAAAATACACAAAATATGCTGAAAGCGTCTATTCCCAGTATGAATTATTACACAAAAGAGAGTTATGAACCTGTTCTTTACATGGGATACTATGAGGTGAATTTTTTAATTGCGGAAGCTATTTTTCGAAATTGGTGGAAAGAAGAAAATGCCGAAGAATATTATAAAAAAGGAATTAAAGCGTCTATGGATTACTGGAATATATCAGAGACCGAAATAAATGAATATTTAGCGCAGGATAATGTGAAATTTAATTCTGAAGCAGCACTTGAGATGATTCTTATACAAAAATATCTTGCATCATATTTAAATTCAGGTTGGGAAGCTTTTTATACTCAAAGACGAACAGGCATACCAATATTTGATGTCAGTGGCGATGGAG
>JAITBC010000127.1 GCA_031283785.1 Tannerella sp.
ATTCATTGATAAAAAAATCATTCTCATATGCAATTCTCGTATAAAAGGTTCTGTTAGGGTTGCAAAGTTACAATGATATTTAATAAAAAAGGGCTTGCAAACTGCTTTTTTGAGAAATATAATGTATATTTGCCGGCTATGATATGTATGTGATACTGTATTATTAATGTGTAAATATAAAACAATGAACAAATTTTTATCTGTAAAGAAAGCATGTATAGCGTTATGCTTGCTGTATTTTATAACCGGCGTTTTTGCTCAGAAAAATGAGGAACAGCTTCAGGACATGAAAATGGAAAAATTAATAATGGATCCTGATCTTCGTTTTGGAAAACTGAAAAACGGATTGACTTATTATATTCGTCATAATAAAATGCCTGAAGAACGCGCGGAGTTTTATATTGTTCAAAATGCAGGTTCGATGCAAGAGGAAGAAAACCAGCGCGGTTTGGCTCATTTTCTTGAACACATGGCTTTCAACGGTTCAAAAAATTTTCCTGTAAAAGAAGATATTCAATCTTATATCGAAAACATAGGGATGCGTATGGGTGAAAATATGAATGCCTATACGGATTTCGACGAGACGATATATAAATTGATGGATGTTCCGGTGACGCGCGAAGGAATTATCGATACGTGTTTACTTATGTTGCATGACTGGTCGTCCTTTCTTTTACTGAAAGATGATGCTATAGAGAAAGAACGGGGCGTTATTCGTGAAGAGTGGCGTACTGTACGCACGGCACAATTGCGCATGTGGGAACAACAGTTGCCCAAAATGTTTTCCGGAAGCAAATACGGTAATCGCCTGCCGATCGGGAGTATTGATGTAATAAATAACTTTAAGGGAGATGAATTAAGAGATTATTATAAAAAATGGTATCGTCCGGATTTACAAGCCGTTATAGTTGTGGGTGATATAGATGTTGATCGGATTGAGGAAAAAATCAAGAAAATATTTTCCGATATTCCCGTTCCTGTAAATCCGGAGCCGGTAGAGGTATCTTTAGTTCCCGACAATTCAGTACCTCTTATTTCAATTGCGAAAGATAAAGAGATGACAAATACAATATTAAGTATCTATTATAAACATGAAAAATTGCCTCTTCATTTACGGGGAACATTTGCGGAATTTATTACCGGATATACGCAAACAGTGATATCTTTGATAATGAGCGAACGTTTTTCGGAAATTGTTCAGAAGACAAACCCGCCGTTTATTGCGGCTTATGCTAACGACGGCGACTATTTTGTTTCCAAAACAAAAGGAGCGTGGACTTCTACTGCTATCGTTAAGCCCGAAGAGCTGGAACGTGCATTTGGAGCTTTGGTGGCAGAAACGGAACGTATCAAAAAATTCGGATTTACCGAAGCCGAATATGAACGTGCAAAGGAAAATATTCTTATGTCGTACGAATCGACTTACAAAGATCGTGAGAAACTTCCGAACAGTTCTTTTGCTCAAGAATATATTAATAATTTTACGGAAGGAGAATGTATACCCGGTATAGAAGTCGAATATGAGATGATCAAACAGGTCGCTCCCAACTTTCCTTTGGAGGGAATCAACCGGTATGTTCGCAATTTGTTCGACGAAAAAAACAGCGAACGGAATGTCGTTATAAGTCTTTCGGGCCCTGATAAGGCAGATATTGTATATCCTGGTGAAAATGAATTGTTTAATATGTTTCGTGCTGCAACAAAGGTGAGTGTTACTGCTAAGGAAGAGGAGGTTATGAGTAAAGTTCTTATACCGGAATTACCGAAACCGGGGATAATTGTGGAAGAAAAAGAAGATACTTTATTCGACGCTACGGTTTATAAATTAAGTAACGGCGTGCGTGTTGTCGTCAAGCAAACGGATTTCAAAGAAGATCAGGTATTGATGACAGCTACAAGTCCGGGTGGAATAACTATGTTTAAGGACGATAAAGATATATGGAATCTGAAAGTTATTAATAACACTATCATGCTTGGAGGTCTCGGAGAATTTAACTCTACGAATCTGCGCAAAGCTATTGCCGGAAAGAACATATCCTGTAGTGTGGGAATAAGCATGGAAAGTGAAACTTTTAGCGGTTCGGCCTCGCCTTTCGATTTAAAAACCTTATTTGAACTGATATATATGCAGTTTACCGAAATGCGTATTGATGATGAAGCATATGCTTCGTTTGAGGAACGCATAAAATTACAGTTGGAAAATCATGTTTTAAATCCCATGGTTGTTTTTAGCGATACGCTGACCGATTTGGTATATAATAGGAATCCCCGTAACAGCAGGTTGAAAGCATCCGATTTTGATAATATTGATTATCATCGTACGATAGAGATGTACAATGAACGGTATGGCGATGCTTCCGATTTCGTTTTTACTTTTACAGGTAATGTGAATAAAGATTCTATACGTCCTCTTCTAAAACAATACCTGGCGACGCTTCCTTCTCTTAACCGCAACGAAAAAGCGGATGAAAAAATGGTTACGCCGTTTCGTAAAGGGAAAGTAAAAAATCATTTTTTCAGTCGCTTGGAGACGCCGAAATCTTCCGTAGCGCTTATGTATACCGGTGTAATGCCTTATAATCTTAAAAATGTGATAATATCGCAATTGTTAAATCAGATACTTGATATGGTATATATGGAAAAAATTCGCGATAATGAAAGTGCATCGTATGGAGTACAGGCAACCGTAGACCTTCGCAATTTTCCGGAGGGACGTACCTCTATACAGATATATTTTGATACTGATCCGGCTAAATGCGAGAATATAATAAATATTGTCAAATCCGAACTGGAGCATATTGCAAAAGAAGGTCCTCTCCAGACGTATTTAGATAAAAGTTATGCCGGTATAATGAAAGGACGTGCCGAATTGAAAAAACAGAATGATTACTGGTTAGGTATTTTAGATACATATTATTATAGTAATTTGGATGTTCATACGGAGTATGAAAATATAATGAAAAGCATAACTGTTAGCGATATAAAATCTTTTACAAAGGAGTTACTTGATCAGGGCAATGAAATTGAAGTAGTGATGTTTCCGCTTGCAGAAGAAGGCGTTGCAGAGGATATTGATCATTAGTAAAATCGAGTAGCCTGTCACGCAATACCCGACATCCCGTTTGGTGCCGGTTCTTTACTTATGATAAATGGGTTATAAAAATAACGGCAGTTCCTCCCTCCTCGAAGGGAGAGAACTGCCGCAAATTAATATGGGCATGGTTTGCTGTCGGGAAAGCGGTCTTCCTTTTTTTTACAGTACATTTCCGGGCAGCATCGTTGACGCAGGCACAATAAAAAATACACTTGAATATCTGGAAGAATATGAATTGCAGAATTTTACATTTATGCACAGTGCATGAGACATTCGAGAACTACTCGAACGAGCGCTGCAAAGTGCAGGAAACATTTCCAGAGCATAAGCCGAACAGGTTGGCGTATATCTGCAACTTGGCGGAATATACGGGGATATGAAAAGCTGATACGCCCTAATCAGAATTACCGAAATAAATATCAATATCTGTCTTAATGCTCCCGACCAGCGTCAACAAAATTCTCTTATTCCGACAGGATTCTCAATTCTCAATTGTCAATTGTCAATTGTCAATTCAACCGGCCCTGTCAGTCCCGACTCAAGCAGAGGAGAATCTTGCCTGTAATGCCGAACAGATGTGAAAGTATATCTTCCGCTTGTACGCGGTTTTCCTTCGAGCAGCCAGTCGGGCCAGCGTCCGTGTTCGGGACCGTCGTACGGCAACTGTTCGTCGCCTGTCAGACGGTTAGGCCAGAGATTCAC
>JAITBC010000176.1 GCA_031283785.1 Tannerella sp.
CCTGTCGCCGTCTTTCAGGAATCTTACGATTTGTCCGGCTGCTGCAATACCGGCGTTGATATTCGCTTCGGCCGTCTGCGCTCCCGTCTTTTTCGGCGTACTGAAATAGCGGGCGGCAAATTTTTCTGTCAGTTCCGCATGATTTCCCGGCATGATATCCGTTACGTATTTGAAATCCCTGCGTTCTTCCATTAACCTGAGCAGTTCCGGTTCGTTCACCACTTCTTTGCGGGCGGTGTTAATCAACACGGCGTCTTTTGGCGTTTTTGAAAGCAGATCGTAGTTAATTGAATTTTTCGTTTCTGCCGTTGCGGGGATATGGAGCGAGATAAACCGGCATGTTTCATAAAGTTCTTCTGCGGAACTAAGCGCTTTTACCCCGTCGTTTTCGATAGTTGCGGGAGGACAGAATGCGTCGTATGCATAAATATCCATTCCAAAACCTTTGGCAATGCGGGCGACGTTACGTCCTACATTGCCGTATGCATGGATGCCCAGCTTTTTATCTTTCAGTTCTATCCCGGACGTTCCGTTGAAAAAGTTACGCACGGCATAAACCATCATGCCGAGTGCCAGTTCGGCTACCGCATTTGCATTTTGTCCGGGCGTATTCATTACGCAGACGTCATGGGCAGTTGCCGCCGCGAGGTCTACATTATCATATCCTGCGCCTGCGCGTACCACAATCTTCAGTTGTCCGGCCGCATCGAATACTTCATTGTCGATCTTATCGCTGCGGATTATGATCGCCTCTACATCTTCCACGGCTTCCAGAAGTTGTGTTTTTTCCGTATATTTTTCCAAAAGCGACAGTTCCATCCCGGCGCTTTCGGTAACTTCGCGTATTCCCTTTACGGCAACAGCGGCAAAGGGTTTTTCTGTTGCAACTAAAACCTTCATAATTTTGTGTGTATTAAAAAATTATTTCTCAATCCTGTCTATCTTCGTTTATCGTTCGGATTTTATTCCTCTGTTCCCACGATTCGTATTAATTAAGGCCGTCAAAAACCGCCGATTAATGTTGTCTTTCAAAATCCTGCATGGTTTTGACGAGGGCATTCACGCTCTCTAACGTCATGGCATTGTATATGGATGCACGGAAGCCGCCTGCGGAACGGTGACCTTTAATTCCGATCATCCCGGCGGCGGCAGCAAATGAGGCGAACTCCGGTTCCAGGTCTTTGTATTCGTCGTTCATCACGAAACAGACGTTCATCAGAGACCGGTCCTCCGTTTCGGCCGTTCCTTTGAAGAGTCTGCTGCGATCTATTTCGTCATACAAAACAGCCGCTTTCTCTTCGTTTTTCTTTTGCATGGCCGTGATGCCTCCGTTCTCTTTATACCATTTCAACGTCTGGAGGGCGGCAAAAACGGGGACAACAGGGGGTGTGTTGAACATCGATTCTTTTTCTGCGTGCGTCATATAATTGAGCATGGTAGGAATCGGACGACCGGCTTTATTGAGCGCATCTTTCCGTACGATAACGATCGTAACGCCTGCCGGGGCCAGATTCTTCTGTGCGCCGGCATAGATCACATCATATTTGGATACGTCGACAGGCCGGGAGAAAATATCGGACGACATGTCTGCGGCCAGCGGAACGTTCACTTGTGGAATCCGATGTATCTGCGTGCCGTAGATCGTGTTGTTTGTCGTGATATGGAAATAGTCGGAATCATCGGATACCGTATAATCCTTTGGAATAAAAGTGTAATTTTTCTCTTTAGAGGAAGCGACGACTTCGACTTCGCCGAAGAACCGGGCTTCTTTTATCGCTTTGGAAGCCCATGTGCCGGTGTCGAGATAGGAGGCTTTCTTTTTCAATAGATTATAAGGAACCATACAAAACTGCAAACTGGCGCCGCCTCCGAGGAAAATCACATCGTGCGTAGACGGTACATCCAGCAGTTCTTTGACCAGATTGCGGGCATCGTCGCAGACGGCGACAAATTCCTTACTTCTGTGTGAGACCTCCATTAGTGAAAGTCCTGTGCCTGCAAAGTCGAGTATCGCGTCGGCAGTGTTTTTAATCGTGTATTGACTTAAAATTGAGGGGCCTGCATAAAAATTGTGCTTCTTCATCTTTATCAATGTTTTATTTGTTAAATGTTTTCTTAGGAGTGGCAAAATTACATGAAAATTATGTGATATCCAAGCGCACGAGAAGAAAAAATGTTTTTTTTCTTCTCGTGCGTTGAATAACCTCTATCTTCATATCCTGTATCCGGGATACAGGATTTCCAGTTATTATACGGAGAGATGCGTTTGCTATTCAGGAAAATTCAATCGGAACGATCCTTTTCATGGGGAAAGTGGGAAACCCTGCGGACTGATAGATCATTTAAACCGTTCGCCCCAAAGTTGTTGCATCCGTTCGATCAGCCTGTCTTCCGCCGGATTGTGCTGTCCTTCCCAGAAACGGTGTTTCAACAGTTCATCGGGCAGAAAATCCTGTTTGACGAAATTACCTTTGTAATCGTGGGCATACTTGTAGTTTTTCCCATAGTCAAGGTCTTTCATCAGTTTTGTCGGGGCGTTCCGCAGGTGAAGCGGTACGGGGAGGTTGCCGGTTTCGTTAACGGTGGCGGATGCTTTTTCTATGGCCATATATGCGGAGTTGCTTTTCGGACTGCAGGCAAGGTAGACGGTTGTTTCCGCAAGGATAATACGTCCTTCGGGCCAGCCTATTTTCTTGAGGGCATCGAAACAGGCGTTGGCAAGCAGCATGGCGTTAGGATTGGCAAGGCCTATATCTTCGGCTGCCGATATCAACAGGCGGCGTGCTATAAACTCAGGGTCTTCGCCGCCTTCGACCATGCGTGCCAGCCAATAAACGGCGGCATCGGGATCGCTTCCGCGTATGGATTTGATAAAAGCGGAAATAATATCGTAATGCATCTCGCCGCCTTTATCGTAGGCTGCCGGATTTTCCTGTAAACGGTCTACTACCTTTTTGTCGGTGATGACGATCGTATCGTTATTTTCTTCCGCAGCTACGACCAATTCGATTATATTCAGCAATTTACGCGCGTCGCCGCCCGAATATTTGATAAAAGCGTCCGTCTCTTTAATCTCTATCCTTTTGTTTTTTAAGATGATATCCTCCGTGATCGCTTTATTCAGGAGCGTCAGCAAATCGTCTTTATCAAGAGACTTCAGGACGTATACCTGACATCGTGAAAGCAACGGGCGTATGACTTCGAATGAAGGATTTTCGGTCGTGGCGCCGATAAGCGTGACCGTACCCGTTTCCACTGCGTTCAGCAGCGAATCCTGTTGCGACTTGCTGAAACGGTGTATCTCATCAATAAAGAGGATAGGGGAGTTCGTTGAACTGAAAAGAGGGTTACCC